>CAMLFV010000011.1 GCA_946479395.1 uncultured Flavobacterium sp.
AACTTCACCTTCTAAAACCGTTTTTTCTTGCTGATTAACAAAATGAAAACCGCAAATTACCGATGAACTTTTTAATTCTTTCACCCATAATTTTTTGGTTAGAATTTCGCCAATTCTAGCCGCATTTTTAAACTGAACCTTTAAATCAACCGTAGGAATTCCGTTGGTTTCATGGATTTTAGAAAAAGGTCGGTCTAAAGCTTCGTCAAACCAATCTTCAACCAAATCGTTCAACATTTCTAAAAAACGTGGATAAAAAACAATTCCTGCAAAATCGGTATGTCTAAAACGTATTTGTTCTTCTTTTATAAAATAACTCATAATTTGTGTCTTAATACTTAAATCTAAAATCTTATTACTTCAATTTAAAACGCTGAATTTTACCTGTTTCGGTTTTTGGCAATTGGTCAAGAAAATTAATTACCCGCGGATATTTATACGGCGCTGCATTTTCTTTAAACCAATTTTGAATGTTTTTAGCTAATTCTGTTGATGCATTTGCTTGATTTTTTAAAACGATATTGGCACAAACCAACATGCCGCGTTCTTTGTCAGGCAAGCCTACAACGGCACATTCTAAAATTTCGTCATGAGTAAGTAGCACACTTTCAACTTCAATCGCAGCAATGTTGTAGCCCGATGAAATAATCATATCGTCGCCACGAGCTACAAACCAAAAATAACCGTCTTGATCTTGTTTAAAAATATCGCCGGTAATATTCCAACCGTCTTCAACATATTCCTGTTGTTTTTCAGGTCGGTTTAAATATTTACAGCCGGTAATTCCTCGTACAGCCAATCTTCCGGGAGTATCATGCGGAACATCGTTTCCGTTTTCATCAATGATTTTTGCTTCGTAACCTGTAATGGCAATTCCGGTTGATCCCGGTTTCATATTTTCTTGGTTCGATGATATAAAAATATGAAGCATTTCGGTAGCGCCAATTCCATCAATGATTTTTAAACCGGTGGCGTTGTACCAATCTTCCCAAATTTTTAATGGAAGTGTTTCACCCGCCGAAATACATCTTCGCAGACTTGACAAATCGTAATCTTTTGATTTTTCTGTAAGGATACGCCAAGCTGTTGGAGCCGTAAAGCAAATGGTGATTTTTTCGTTTTGAATAACTTCTAAAAGTACATCGGGACTTGGTTTTTCGATCAAAAAAGAACTCGCGCCGAAATACATCGGAAACAAAACCAAACCACCCAAACCAAAGGTAAAACCAATGGGCGGGCTGCCTGTAAAAATATCATTTTCGGTAGGTTGTAACGAATAATTTGGAAAAGCTTCGCAAATATTTAGAATATCTTTATGGAAATGCGCCGTCATTTTAGGATTTCCGGTTGTTCCCGAAGTAAAACCGATTATGGCAACATCATCTGCTTTGGTGTTATAGTTTTGGAACGTTTTTGGTTTCGATTGCATCAATTCATCAATAGAACCATTTCTGTAAAAAGAAACCGATTTTAAAAAGTCTGATTTTACCAGATTCATTTCATCTGCCAACGAACTATCGCAAATTACATGCGAAATTTCTGCACAATCGATCAAGGTTTTTAATTCTTTTGATCGAAGCAAGGGCATGGTTGCAACTACAATTCCACCAACTTTTAAAACGGCAAACCAACACGCAACCATCATAGGGTTGTTACACGAACGCAACAAAACACGGTTACCAGGCTGTAATCCTAAATCATCAACCAAAACATGCGTAATCTGATTTGCTTTTTCAAACAAATCGTTATACGTCCAAGTTTCGCTAAAAGTTTTTAAACAGACATTTGAACCTTTTGCGTTGGTAATGTGATCGTCTAAAAGACGCTCCACACAATTCAGATTTTCCGGATGGTTAAACTGCGGTAAATCCAAAAACAAATAATCTGGTTGAGCATTTGGTTCAGGTAAATTATTTTGAGCAAAATGGTCTTTCATTTAATTATGAATTAAGAATTAGGAATTACGAAGTGTTTTTTGAATAGAACCAATTATTTTTAATAATTCCGTTACATCTTTTAATAAACTTTCGCTTTGTTCTTCAGATAAATAATCTGTGTCTTTTAATAATCTAATCCAATAATGAGTTTCTCGTGCTTCTTTATATGAAATTGTCAATTTTGCATAAAAATCTTTATCTGATTGACCACCAATTGCTTCTTCTATATTAGCCCCAATTGAAGTTCCGCATCTTAAAAGTTGCTTACTTAAAACAAATTCTTTCTTATGTTCACATAAAAATTGATACGCTTTTACGATTCTAATTGCAAAAGCATAACTTTTTATTTGAACAATATTATCACTCTTCATAATTCGTAATTTACAATTCGTAATTATTTTTTATTGCTTTTTGGTTTTAAAGCCTTCTTCATACGTTCGGTTTGTTTTCTTTCGGAAATTGTTGAACTGTACAAATTTTCGATTCCTTTTTGATATTGATTTGGAATATCTGTAATAGTAATTTGTTCATAAGCTTGTGCTTTTCTAACAAAATAGGGATCTAACAACAACGGTTTTCCAAGAGCAACCAAATCGGCTTTTCCACTTAAAATAATCGTGTTGATTTGATCGATATCTGTAATAGTTCCCGTGGTAATGGTTGGAATATCTGCTGAATTTCTAACCATATCAGAGAACGGAACCTGCCACATTCTGCCGGTTTTCGGGGTTTGATTTTCAACCATATTTCCTGTGGATACATTTATGATATCCGCACCTGCTTTTTTAAATTCCGAAGCTATAAAAAGAACATCTTCTTGCGAAATGCCATTTTCTGTCCAATCAGTAGCTGAAATGCGGACAGATAGTGGTTTTTCTGATGGGAAATTTTCTCGAATGGCATTAAAAACCTGCAACGGAAAACGCAAACGGTTTTCTACAGATCCACCAAAATCATCAGTTCTATTATTCGTTAAAGGCGATAAGAATGATGCCAGTAAAAAGCCATGATGTGCTTGTAATTCAATCATATCAAAGCCTGCTTTCTCTGCATTTTTAGTTGCATTTGCAAACTGATTGATTACGTTTTGCATATCATCCGCAGTCATTTTTTTTGGAACTGCCATTTTATCGTTAAACGCAATTGCCGATGCTGAAATTAATTCCCAAGCATTATCAATTGGTTCGTTTACTGCTTCCCAAGGTTTTTTAACTGCACCTTTTCTGCCTGAATGTCCTAATTGAATCCCAATTTTTGTTGACGTATTTTCATGAATAAAATCGGTAATCTTTTTCCATTCTGCAATTTGTTCTTCATTGTAAATTCCGGTGCAACCCAACGTAATTCTACCGTTTGCTTCAACCGCCGTCATTTCGGTTACAATCAATCCTAAACCTCCAATTGCACGCGATGTATAATGCTGAAAATGCCAATTGTTAACCAAACCATTGTTTGCCGAATACTGCCCCATAGAACTCATAACAATTCTGTTAGAAAGTTCTAAACCACGCAATTTATAGGTAGAAAAAGCGGCAGCATTTGTGTTGTAATTATGTTGTTGATTAAATTCTTGTAATACTTTATCGGTGTACGATTGATCTCTTAAACGAAGATTCTCGTAGGTAACTTTTTTAGATCGCGTCATGCAACCAAATGAAAACTGATAGAACGGATATTTTTCGTATCGATTCATGTTTTCAAACCATTCCAACGAAACCGATGCTGCGTACTGAATCATTTCAACCGGATTTCTTCTAGTTTTCTCGTATTGTTGAAAGGTATTTTGAACGTTATCCGGATTTGCCATCAACGCATCGAACAAACCAATCGCACAATCCATTGCCAGTTTTGTTCCCGAACCAATTGAGAAATGTGCAGTTGCTTTTGCATCGCCCAATAAAACAATGTTGTTGTGGTGCCAGTTTTTATTGGTTACGTGCGGAAATTGTCGCCACTGAGATTTGTTAGTAATCAATGGATGTCCGTCTAATTCGTCTTTAAATATTTCGGAAAGTATGGCAACTGTATCAGCTTCATTTTCAACTTCGAACTGTAGATTTTTCCAAGTTTCATCGGTACATTCAAAAATCCAGGTGCTCATTCCTTCTTCGTATTGATAGGTGTGAGCCACGATGATTCCGTATGGTGTTGTTCTAAAAAAATAGGTAAAAGCATCTAACGGTTTGGTAGATCCCATCCATACAAATCGGTTTGATTTTAACTGGATACTCGTTCCGAATTCATTTTGAAACTGGGTACGTATTCCGCTTCCAATTCCATCTGCAGCTACAATAATATCCGAATCTTTAAACTGCGAAAGATCATCAATATTTTGTTCAAAATGTAATTTTACACCTTCTTCTTCGCAACGCTGATGCAGTAATTTAAGCAAGGTTTTACGTGAACAACCGCAAAATCCGTTACCGGCAATGCTTACTTCTTGTCCGTCGCGAGCCACAATAATATCGTCCCAATATGCAAATTTGCTGCGAATTAGTTCGTACGACTGCATATCACGCTTTAAAAATTCACCCAGAGTTTCATCAGAAAATACAACACCAAAACCAAAACTGTCTTCTGGTTTGTTGCGTTCGTACACGTTAATTTCCCAATGGGGCATTGCTTTTTTGGTTAAGATTGAAAAATATAGTCCGCCCGGACCACCGCCTATAACCGTTATTTTCATAGATTTCGTTTTATTGAGAAAGTTTCGCCCAGTTTGCTGTAATTAGATCCGGCTAAACGGGCAACAGGTTGGTATTTGTCTAAATTTATTCGGTAATTTTCCAGAAGAATGTCGTCGGAAATATGCATCATCAGTACTTTACCGATTACAATACACGCGCCGCCGTTTTTATGATCTTCCAAAAAATAATGATGCACCATTTCGCATTCAAAATGGGCTTTTGCTTCGGCAACTCTTTTAGATTTAATCAATTCGCACGAAATAGGAGTAAGGTTTGCCAGCTGAAATTCATCAACAGCATTTTCTACCGCGTTAGATGTAGTGTTCATTTGTTCCACGACATCTTCGGTAACCAGATTCACGGCGAACTGTTTGTTTGCCAAAACATTGTTTAAAGTATCTTTATTTTTATCTCCCGTTCTTACAGTAGAAAACATGACGTGTGGCGGATCTTCGCCCACAACATTAAAGAACGAGAAAGGCGCAAGATTGTTAATTCCGTTTTCATCAACAGTAGAAATCCAGCCAATTGGGCGCGGAATTACCAAACCTGTCAATAATTTATATAAAACACCAGAATCGGTATCTTTTACAGAAATTTGCATAAAAAAATGTAGTTTACACAAATAACGTAAAAAATATTTATAATGCTGATTTTTTTTAGATATTAATAAGTTATTTTACGGTGTAAGTATAGTGATTTCTTTTAGCGATATGAAAATATCCCAAGGCAAAATTTGATTGATTTGTCTGGTTTACGATGTTGCCTTTTATGGTTCCCATTGGACTTGCAAACGGATTGCCGCTATTTTCAGAAATAGACAATAATTTTGACAGATACTGATGATATTGCTTACTAATCGAAGTTATAGAATGATTTAACGTATCACCGGGTTTTAAATCTTCTTTATCAAAAATATACAGATCGTTTAAGATGTTTCCGTTTGTTAACTGGTCGTCTGCTACACCAAGCAAATTATCAGCAGGTGAGATTAATTGTAAAAAATAATAATTTTCTTCATTGGTATTGTCCTGAAAATTAAACGTGATTTCATACGAATCTCCACCGAAACCACCATCATCTTTTTGATTAACGGTTAAAATTTCAGGCGATGATAATAGTGTAGAAGTTGCTGTGTAGGTTTCGTTATTGTAAACAACCGTTAATTGGTAATTTCCGCCAATTTCGGGCTGAAAAAGTTCGTTGGTAAAATCTCCGTTTCCAACATTTGCAAACTGATAAACCGTATTACTATCGATATCTTTAATATAAACTTCGGCATTGTTAACGGTTGGGAAAACGCCCGAATAAAAATCGGTTGTGGTAGAAAGATGAATTTTATTGTAATGGGTTTCGCCAACAAAAAGGTTTGCATCAATAACCAAACGGGGTATGTTTTTATCAAAATCAAGCGTAATATCTTCTTCGCAGCTCACAAAAAACAAACTGCAAATACTAGCGAATATGTAAAGTAACTTTTTCATATTAAAATTTAAAATTATAGGTAACACTTGGTACAATTCCAAAAATAGAAAGCTTTGTGGTTTCAGTCATGTTGTTAGAATCTTCAACCGATCTAAAACTAATCGACGCAGCATTTTTGCGGTTATATACATTGTAAATTCCAAAAACCCATTCGCTTTGCCATTTTCGGTTTTCGTTTTTGGTTGGTGTATAGGTTGCCGATATATCTAAATGATGAAAAGCCGGCATGCTGTAATTGTTTCGTTTGTTGTAGTTTGGTACTTGTACGCCTAAAAATTCATATTTTCCGTCGGGATACGTTACCGGTCTTCCCGATTGCAGCGTGAAACTTGCGTTGAAATTCCATTTTTTACTGAAATCATACGTAGCAACAATTGACAAATCGTGCAAACGATCGTGCGGTGTTCTATACCATTCGCCGTTGTTTATGCCGCTTTCTTGTGGCGTTCTGCCAGGAGTTTGCTGCATGCTTTTCGCAATGGTATAGGCAACCCAACCAGTTAATTTGCCTTCGTTTTTTCTGAACAAAAGTTCCAAACCGTATGCCTCGGTTTTTCCGTTTAAAAGCACTTGTTCAATAGCACGGTTTGCAATTAAATCGGCACCATCGATATAATCCAATCTGTTTTTTCCTAATTTAAAATACGATTCAATTTCTAACGAATATTTATTGTCGTTTAAGTTTTGAAAATATCCAACAGCATACTGATCCACAATTTGCGGTTTAATGTATGGTCCACTTGGTTCCCAAATATCTAATGGAGTGGCAGCAGTGGTGTTTGAAATTAAATGAACATATTGCGCCATGCGGTTATAACTCATTTTTACCGATTGGTCTTCGGTTAATTTTACCGAAACAGCCACACGTGGTTCAAAATAATCAAACTTGCTTATGCTTTTGTTTTTACCGTAATATTTTGTTCCAATTGGTACTGCTTTTTCATACGTATCAGTCTGCTGATTGTAAATCACCGGATTATTGTTTTCGTACAAATTAATGTTTTCTTCGCCCAAACGATTAAACATGCTGTAGCGCAATCCGTAATTTACCGATAAAAACGAATTGATATCTTGTTCGGCTTCTATAAACACCGCATTTTCCCACGCATATTTGTTGGGAATTTGGAACGAATTTATTTGTGAATTTGTTCTGTTAGGCTCTATTCTTCCTGGATTGAAATTATAATACAAGCTGCTGATTCCATATTTTAAAGAAAATTCATCGTTGATTTGATGGTTGATTTTATAATTAAAATCGTAATTCTTAATGCCTGAATCCCAATTAAACCCAACAAAATTCAACGTTAAACCATAGTAATAATCAGAATATCGAACCGATGCTTCACTATTAACTTTACTAGAAAGCACACTATTCCAAGTTATATTAGCAACGGTATTTCCGAATTTATTATCGAAATTATCGTTGAACTTAAAAATATCTCTACCAAAATATCCTGTAAAATAAAATCTGTTTTTATCGTTCAATAAATAACTCCATTTGGTGTTTAAATCGTAAAAATAAGCAGCACTTTCAATATCGGTCAATTTCAAAAATAAATGTGCATACGAAGCTCTTCCGGCAACTAAATACGATAATTTATCTTTAATCACAGGACCTTCAACCATTAATCTACTCGATAAAATTCCAATTCCGCCTGTTGCCTTAAAATCTTTATAATCGCCTTCTTTTTGGTTGATTTCTAAAACCGATGACGCACGACCGCCATAACGGGCAGGAATTCCGCCTTTATACAATTTAATATTGCTCACGGCATCGTTGTTGAAAATAGAGAAAAAACCGTATAAATGCGATGAGCCGTAAACCGAAGTTTGATCTAACAACAATAAATTTTGATCAGATCCACCACCACGAACATTAAAACCAGATGTTCCTTCACCCGAATTTACAACACCTGGCAATAACAAAATGGTTTTTAAAATATCGGTTTCGCCTAAAACCACCGGTGCTTTTTTAATTTCGGCAGCTGTGAGTTTGTTAACGCTCATTTCGGGTTTACGAATGTTGATTTTGTTCGATGTTGTAATAACGATTTCGTCTAAAACGTCTGCTTCTGAATATATTGGTGTTAAATAAAACGTTCTGGTAGCTGCTTCTGTGTGGTTTATTTCTTCTGTATAAGTTTCGTACCCCGTTTTTTCAATGGTAATAGTAAAAGTTGCGAAGGAAGTAGATGAAAAGAAATATCCATTTTCATCTGATTTTTGCGACACCACAGAGTTACTTTTTTTGATAGATGCACCAGAAATTGCAGTTCCAGTTTGTGCATCATAAATATAACCCGCAAATAAATGTTGGTCTTCTGGATGGCTTTGCGAAAAAGCTATTGTAGATATTAGGCATGACATCAATATAAAGGTCTTTTTCATAAAGGCTTTTGATTCGTGTGACTTGTTTGTTGGTTTAAATGTTTTGAAACAAATTTACTAAAGAAAGAACTGCTTAAATCCCAAAGATTTTGTTAATTTTTTTTATTTTAAAAATTTAGAAATAAAAAAAGTTACAAAGCCAACCATTTTGGCTGCACCAATTCTTTAGCTAAATGTGCCCAGCTGTATTCTTGATAATTATTTTTATTCATCCACACAAATTCATCAATTTCGTTTGCTATCGCCGGTTCAAAAAAATAAGGTAAATGCAACCAATAAACAGTTCCATGAACCATTGTATTGTGTTCGTTTACGGCTTTTGTTTGGTGCGATCCTAAGAATGTTAGTTGCTGAGGTTGAATTTCCAAACCAATTTCTTCTTTAGCTTCGCGAATGATGGTTTCTATATCATTCTCGCCATTTTGCATTTTACCACCAGTTAACTGATAAAATTCGGAATTTTTTTTACGAACCAAAAGCAGTTCTTTGTTTGGATTGATAATGGCAGCAGAGGCGATGTGTAGGGTTTTCATGTTGACTTCTAAATTTCACTTAAGGTAAATGATGTAATAAGCTTATTATTTCTTACAGTATCAATAACTTTATATTTTCTTTTACTAAACCTATTCTCAAATTCAATGTAAATACTTTTTTGTTCTTTGAATAGCTTATATTTAAATCTTTTGTACTCTGTTGGAACATAAGAATAAGTAGGTTCTTCACAAGTCTGTGTATCTGTCAAAATAACTTCTTTTATATTAATAAAATCAAATTCAACTTCCCTACATATATAATCTTGAGTTTTCTCTCCTCGGTTTACATAAATTGTAAACTTATTTGTTTAAAAAAAAAACTGTCTTTATTATCTGCGAATAAACGTAAATCAAAATATGATACAGCATCGGCATTTACAACCCTAATACGCTCCTTTATTAGCTTTTTAAATTCACCTTTAGACATATCTTGAGAGAAAGAAGTTAGAGGAAATAGTATGAGAAAATAAATTAATACTTTCATTGTTACAATTTTTATGAAATGATAAAGTATAAAAAAACCGTCGAATTTACGACGGTTTAAGTATCTATTAAATTTAAATTATCCTAATTTTTCTACAATTGCATTTAACGTTGCAGATGGACGCATAGCTTTTGATGTCAATTCAAAATTTGGTTGGTAATAACCTTTAATTTCTTGTGGTTTACCTTGCGATGCAATCAATTCTTCGTTGATTTTAGCTTCGTTTGCAATCATTTCTTGAGCAATTGGTGCGAATAAAGCTGCTAAATCTGCATCTTTTGTTTGCGCTGCCAAAGCTTCTGCCCAATACATTGCCAAATAGAAATGAGAACCGCGGTTATCGATGGTTCCTAATTTTCTTCCTGGCGATTTATCTGTAGCTAAGAATTTTTCTGTTGCAACATCTAAAGCATCTGCTAAAACTAATGCTTTTGGGTTGTTTTGTGTTTGCGATAAATGTTCTAACGAAGCACCTAATGCTAAAAATTCACCTAACGAATCCCAACGTAAATAGCCTTCTTCAATGAATTGTTCGATGTGTTTTGGAGCCGATCCACCTGCACCAGTTTCAAACAAGCCACCACCGTTCATCAATGGAACAATTGACAACATTTTTGCCGATGTACCCACTTCTAAAATAGGGAATAAATCGGTTAAATAATCACGCAAAACGTTTCCTGAAACGGAAATGGTGTCTTCGCCTTTACGAATTCTGTCTAAAGAGAATTTACAAGCATCAACCGGAGCTAAAATGCGGATGTCTAATCCTGTAGTGTCAAAATCGGCTAAATATTTGTTTACTTTTTTAATGATTTCACGGTCATGTGCACGGTTTTCATCTAACCAAAAAACAGCAGGAGTTGCCGATAAACGCGCACGGTTTACAGCTAATTTAACCCAGTCTTGAATAGGTGCGTCTTTTGTTTGACACATACGGAAAATATCACCTTCTTCTACAGCTTGTTCCATAAATACATTTCCTTCAGCATCAACTACGCGAATTGTTCCTTCTGCATCTGCTTGGAATGTTTTGTCGTGCGAACCGTATTCTTCTGCCTTCTGAGCCATTAATCCAACGTTAGGAACAGATCCCATTGTTTTTGGATCTAATGCGCCATTTGCTTTACAATCATCGATAACTGCGGTGTAAATTCCTGCATAAGATCTATCTGGAATCAATGCAAAAGTATCTTGTTGTTTACCTTCTTTGTTCCACATTTGACCCGAAGTACGAATCATTGCCGGCATAGAAGCATCAACAATTACATCAGATGGTACGTGTAAGTTGGTAATTCCTTTATCAGAATTTACCATTGCCAAAGCCGGTCCGTTTGCAATTGCAGTATCAATAGCTGCTTTAACTTCAGCTTCTTGAGCGTTTCCTGCAATTTTACTGTATAATTCGCCTAATCCGTTGTTTGGATTAATGTTTAATTCTTTAAATAAATCTGCAAATTTTGTAAAAACATCTTTAAAGTACACTTCAACAATAGCTCCGAAAATAATAGGATCCGAAACTTTCATCATAGTTGCTTTTAAGTGCGCAGACAATAAAACACCTGCTGCTTTAGCTTCTGCAATAACATCGGCAACAAAGCCTTTCAACGCAGTAATGCTTAATACAGATGAATCGATAACTTCGCCTGCTTTTAATGGCGATAAACCTTTTAATTCTTTTACTGAAGCGTCTGTTCCAACAAATTCTATTTTAAATTGAGAAGCGTTTTCAACCGTAACAGATTTTTCTGTTCCATAGAAATCTCCACTTTCCATGTGAGCCACTTTTGTTTTAGAATTTGCAGACCAAGCTCCCATTGAATGCGGGTTTGCTTTTGCATAATTCTTAACAGCTTTTGGAGCACGACGGTCAGAATTTCCTTCACGTAAAACAGGATTTACTGCCGAACCTAATACTTTTGCATAAGCAGATTTTATAGCTTTTTCGTCGTCGTTTGTTGGATCTGAAGGATAATTTGGTACTGCATAACCATGTGCTTGCAATTCTGAAATAGCAGCGGTTAACTGCGGAATTGAAGCAGAAATATTTGGTAATTTAATGATGTTCGCTTCAGGTGTTTTTGCTAATTCACCTAATTCTGCCAAAGCATCACCAATTTTTTGATCTTCTTTTAAGAATTCAGGAAAGTTTGCTAAAATTCTTCCTGCCAACGAAATATCGCGTGTTTCCATTTCAATGCCGGCTGGTGCAGTAAAAGCTTTAACAATAGGTAAAAATGAATAAGTTGCCAACATTGGCGCTTCATCTGTTAATGTGTAGATAATCTTAGATTTTGACATTATGATAAGATTTATTAAAATCGGAATTAAAATTTGCTTACAAATATAATAAATACACTTTTATTTTTAAGTGTGTTAGCCGATAATGATGTAAGAATTAGTAATTTGATAATTCGACAATAGCAGTATTGCAGAACTAATAAAATAATTGATTAAAAAAGTATATTTAACAGGAATTGGTAACTGTGTAAAACAAAAAAGGTTGTTCTTCATGAACAACCTTTTTATCAATAGTAATTTTTTTAACTTTCAACTACTGTACCTTTTATACGAAGCTGAACACTTCCACCAGTTACGTTTGTTGCATTTGATTCAACTGTAATAGTCTTAGAAATAGGACCTGGGTTCATGTTGTATCGTACTTCAATTTTGTCAGATTTTCCTGGCATAATTGGCTCTTTTGGCGGAGCAGGAACTGTACAACCACAAGAAGAACGTGCTGCAGTAATTACTAAAGGCTCATCTCCTGTATTTGTGAACTCAAAAGTTCTTACACCACTATCAACACCTTTAACAACAGTACCGTAATCGATCGTGTTGTTTTCAGCTTTAAACTCAATTTTTGGACCAGTTTGTGCGTATGAAGCAGCTCCAACTAATGTCATCGCTACTATTCCTAAAAATTTTTTCATTGTTTCAATTAATTTTAATTATGTAAATTTAATTAGTTTCAAATGAAATCCAAACAATATTCATTTTTTTTGCATTTCGTTATGATATTTTCAAAACCTGTGCCAAACTTAACAATTTTAAAATTAGTGAACTAAATTTTAAAGATTATTGTATTTTTGTTTTTTTATCACACGATTTAAACAGTAAAATATATGACAATTCCTGCACAGTTTGATGCAAAACAAGTTGAAGCCAAATGGTACGACTATTGGATGAAAAACAACTATTTTCGTTCAACACCAGATCATAGAACTCCTTATACTATTGTAATTCCGCCACCAAACGTCACGGGGGTTTTGCACATGGGGCACATGCTGAACAACACCATTCAGGATGTCTTGATTCGTCGTGCACGTTTAAAAGGTTTCAATGCTTGCTGGGTTCCGGGAACAGATCACGCGTCTATTGCTACCGAAGCTAAAGTTGTTGCCAAATTAAAGGCAGAGGGAATTAATAAAAACGATTTATCGCGTGAAGAATTTTTAAAACATGCTTGGGAATGGACCGATAAATACGGAGGAACTATTCTAGAACAGTTAAAAAAGTTGGGGGCTTCGTGTGATTGGGAACGTACAAAATTCACAATGGACGATGAATTGTCTGCTGCCGTTATAATATCGTTTGTTGATTTATACAATAAAGGAATGATTTATCGCGGTTACCGCATGGTTAACTGGGATCCGGAAGCAAAAACAACGTTGTCAGACGAAGAAGTAATTTACGAAGAACGCCAAGGGAAATTATATCATTTAAAATATCAAATAGAGGGCACGAACGATTTCATTACCATTGCAACCACGCGCCCGGAAACTATTTTGGGTGATTCTGCAATATGTATCAACCCGAACGATGAACGTTACACACATTTACGTGGAAAGAAAGCGATTGTTCCTATTGCAAATCGAGTAATTCCTATTATTTTCGACGAGTATGTTGATATGGAATTTGGTACAGGTTGTTTAAAAGTTACGCCTGCGCACGATGTTAATGATAAAGAGTTGGGTGAGCGTCATAATTTAGAAATCATAGATATTTTTAACGATGATGCTACAATGAACGATTTAGGTTTACATTATAAAGGTAAAGATCGTTTTGTGGTTCGGGAAGAAATTTCTAAAGAATTAGAAACAATCGGTGCATTGGAAAAGGTTGAAAATCACTTGAATAATGTTGGAACTTCAGAACGAACCAAAGCAGTGATCGAACCAAGATTATCAGATCAATGGTTCCTTAAAATGGATGAATTGGTTAAACCTGCCATAAAAGCTGTTCTTGAAACCGAAGAAGTTAAGTTGTATCCAAATCGTTTCAACAATACCTACCGCCATTGGATGGAAAATATCCGCGATTGGAATATTTCTCGTCAGTTGTGGTGGGGACATCAAATTCCGGCGTATTATTATGGTAGCGGAAAAGAAGATTTTGTAGTTGCCGAAACTATCGAAAAAGCGGTTGAATTAGCTCAGCAGAAAACAAATAACTTACAACTTACAGCTAAAGACTTGACACAAGATGCCGATGCGTTGGATACTTGGTTTTCGTCGTGGTTATGGCCAATGTCGGTTTTCGATGGAATTGTGAATCCGGAAAACGAAGAATTCAAATATTATTATCCAACAAACGATTTGGTTACAGGTCCGGATATTTTATTCTTCTGGATTGCCCGAATGATTATTGCAGGATACGAGTTTACAGGCGAAAAACCTTTTACAAACGTATATTTAACCGGAATTGTTCGTGATAACCAACGTAGAAAAATGTCGAAATCGTTAGGGAATTCTCCTGATCCGTTAGATCTGATCGAGAAATTTGGAGCCGATGGTGTTCGTTGCGGATTGTTATTGTCGTCATCTGCAGGAAACGATATTTTGTTCGATGAAGAATTGTGCAATCAAGGAAAAGCGTTTACAAACAAAATATGGAATGCCTTTAGACTGATTAAAGGTTGGGAAGTATCGGAAACAATTCCACAGCCCAAAGCATCAAAAGTTGCGGTAACTTGGTACGAAGCAAAATTGCAGAAAACGTTGGTTGAAATTGAAGATCATTTTGAAAAATACAGAATTTCCGATGCCTTAATGGCGATCTATAAACTAGTTTGGGACGATTTCTGTTCTTGGTTCCTAGAAATGATTAAACCGGGATACCAACAACCAATTGATGCTGTTACGTTTAAAGCAGCTATAGAAATGTTAGAGGCGAATTTAAAATTACTGCATCCGTACATGCCGTTTTTAACCGAAGAAATTTGGCAGCATATCGCGGAGCGTTCAACAGAAGATGCGTTGATTGTATCAACTTGGCCGGAAATTAAATCGTTCGATCAGCAATTGATAACCGATTTTGATTTTGCAAGCGAAGTAATCGCTGGGATCCGAACCATTCGTAAAGACAAAAATATTTCGTTTAAGGAAACGATTGATTTAAAAGTGTTGAATAACGAAAATGCTTCTAAAACTTTTGATGCTGTTATTGAAAAATTGGGTAATGTTGCGAGTTTAGAATACGTGAACGAGCAGGTTTCAGGTGCAATATCGTACCGTGTAAATTCAAACGAATACTTTATTCCGATTTCAGGTTCGGTAAATATCGAAGAAGAAGTTAAAAAATTGGAAGAAGAATTAAAATATTTACAAGGGTTTTTACGTTCGGTACAAGGAAAATTATCAAACGAGAAATTTGTAAGCGGCGCACCGGAGCAGGTAATTGCAAACGAACGCAAAAAAGAGGCCGATGCTTTATCTAAAATTGCAACGATTGAACATTCTATAAAGGGATTAAAATAATTACTTAAAACAAAATCTTTCAATTAAAAGTGCCCCCAAAAGTTAAAACAATTTGGGGGCTTTTTTTATTTCTTATTCTTAATTACATAGGTATAAATCCAAGTTAATGTAAAGGTTGGTATAAAATCCAATCCGGGTAACGCTTCTTCTACAAAAGATACAATACCACCAATTGTTCCTATTTTTCCTTTGTACATGGTTTTGAGTAATATTGCTGATATTGGTGCCCAAATGACATCTGCAAATTCACCTAAAAATGGAATTGCAAACGAAAGTGTTCCAATAAAATCAAACAATAAGCCTAAAAACAGTAATCGATATTTACTTTTATCGGTAACATTTTTTTCTGGCTGAACTACAATTTCATTCATTTTAAATAATTTAACTATTTAATAGTTAGCAAAGTATGTGCCAATTATTTAGTGACATACTCCTGAAAAAATTTTTCGAATTTCTTCACTTTAGGAGAAATAACCATGGCACAATATGATTTTTCGGGATTATTATTGAAATAATTTTGATGGTAATTTTCGGCAAAGTAAAATGTTGTAGCTTCGGTTACTTTTGTAACAACACGCTTTTCAAAGATATTTTCCTGATTTAATGTTTTTACAAAAAGTTCAGCTTGTTCTTTCTGATCTTGTGAAGTATAAAAAATTTCGCTTCGGTACTGTGTTCCAACATCATTTCCTTGTCGGTTTAAGGTAGTAGGATCGTGTGTTGCGAAAAATACTTCTAACAATTCCTGATAACTTACTAACTTATTGTCAAAAATAATTTCAATAGCTTCAGCATGATCTGTTAAACCTGTACAAACATCTTCATAGGTCGGATTTTCGGTTTTTCCGCCAATATATCCCGGTTTAACTTCTTTTACTCCGTTAATTTTCTGAAAAATAGCTTCAGAACACCAAAAACATCCATTCGCGAAAATGGCTGTTTCATATTTATTTAAATCCATACGGTTAGATTAGTTTTGTTTTAAATAATGATTAAATTTAAAATTACGATTAAAAAAAATGCCTTTTACATTATTTAACTAAAAGTTTAAGTAAATTCGTTTTGTAAATTTACAAGTATGATTAAAGCTGAAAATATAAGTAAACAATTTAATGGTTTAGAAGTTTTAAAAAATGTTTCGTTAGAAATTAAAAAAGGTGAAATTGTTGCCATTGTTGGATCGTCTGGTGCCGGTAAAACAACTTTACTACAAATTTTAGGAGTTTTAGATGGTCCCGAAAAGAAGACAAACGCCAGACTAACCATAAATGATACTGATGTTTTAAGTTTAAAAGATCAGCAATTGGCTGCATTTAGAAATAAAAATTTAGGTTTTATTTTTCAGTTTCATCAGTTATTACCCGAGTTTACAGCTTTAGAAAATGTTTGTATTCCTGCTTTTATTTTAGGTAAATCAAAAGCCGAAGCCGAAAAAGATGCAAAAGAACTTTTGGATTATTTGGGATTAAGCCACAGAATAAATCATTTTCCGTCAGAATTATCAGGGGGAGAACAACAACGCGTTGCAGTTGCCAGAGCTTTAATAAATAAACCCTCGGTTATTTTTGCCGATGAACCTTCGGGAAATTTAGATACCAATTCAGCAGAAAATTTACATGAATTATTCTTTAAACTACGCGATAGTTTCGGACAAACGTTTGTAATTGTTACGCATAACGAGGAATTGGCGAATTTGGCAGATCGAAAATTAGTAATGAGCGATGGTAAATTTATCGTTTAACTTTAATAAAACTTAATAGTGGTAGAAAATTTCATAGACAATATAATTAAAAACAATAAGGTTTTTGTAATTGAATTTAAAGACGAAATAGCCATTTCGCAATCATTGTTGTTTAAAGACGATGCAGGAAACCCGGTAAATGTTGTTTGTTTTTGGTCGAATAGGCAAGCAGCTGCAAAATGTTGTATTGATGTTTGGCAGAATTACAAACCACAAGAAATTTGTATTGCTACATTTATTGAAGATTATTTGGTAAATGTTTACAACGAAAGCTTTATTGCTGGTTTAGATTTCAATGAAAAAATGGAAGGAATAGAAGCCGATCCTTTAGATTTGATATTAGAATTGGTAAAATCGCTTAAGAAAAATAAGATCAATTTAGAATTTGAATATTTCAGGAATTTAACCGATTTAGAAAATCAGATTCAAAAATTACTATAAAACAACAATCACAAAATAATACATCAACTAAATTAGCAGAAATATTTTTTTATGAAAAAACTTACTTTATTTGCTTTTATGCTGGGCGGTTTTTTATCGCAGGCTCAAAATAATTTAACCATAGAAGAAGCTACACTAGGAGCTCAAAGAGGTTTTGGTACAAAAGCAATTTACGGCGCACAATGGCGCACCAACAATGAACTTACTTATATTGATGCCGATGCTTCTTACAAAGCTTTAGTTATAAAAAAAACAGACAAATCAACGGTTGAAAACTTTGTTACTACTGCCGATTTAGAAAGTGCTGTTGCTGCAGCTACAAACGAAAAAGTATCGTTAAGAACCATTCCCTTTGATTACCATTGGGAAAACGATAAAGAAATTGCCTTTACTTATCAAGGTGAAAACAATAAATACTTTATACTATACAATGTAGAAACGAAAAAAGTTTCTAAAAGCATTAAGTTTACAGCATCATCGGCAGAAGAAATCATTGCGCCAAACAAAAATTACATTGTTTACCTGAATAAAAATAATATAGAAATTGTTTTTAACAATGGCGAAGTGGTAAAGGTTACAAACGATCCAGATCACGTAATAAACGGTAGCAGTAATACGCACCGAAATGAGTTTGGTATCAATCGTGGAATGTGGATCAGCCCAGATAACAAGAAAATTTTGTTCTATAAAAAAGACGAACGCATGGTGAAAGACTATCCGTTGGTTGATTTTGGAACCAGAATTGCCGAAGAAAAACCAATCAAATATCCAATGGCAGGAATGAAATCTGAAGAGGTTTCTTTACATATTTATAATATCGATACAAAAACAACTACTCCTTTAACTATCGAAGGAGATAAAGAACAATTTTTAACAATGCCAACTTGGTCGCCAAACAGTGAATCGGTTTATGTTGGGGTGTTAAATCGTGGTCAGGATCATTTAAAATTGCAGAGATACACGGCTGCAACGGGTAAATTAGACAAGCAGTTGTTCGAAGAAAAAAGTAAAACCTATGTTGAGCCTAACACGCCTTTAAAGTTTTTAAATGATAAAGAGTTTATTTATGTATCAGAAAAAGATGGTTACCGCCAAATGTATCGATACAACACAAATGGTAAGCAACTTAATAGTTACGTTTATAAAGATGTTCTTTTTAAAGATTTTGTGGATGTTTCACCAAAGGAAATTTACTACATGGGTACCGCAAATAAAGGTATGGATAAATTGCTTTATAAGGTAGATTTAAAATCGGGAAAAACCATTCCGGTTACAAAAACATCTGCAACTTATTCGGTAGAAATGAATAAAGATAAAACTTGGTATTATTCGCAATACACGAATTTTACTACGCCTAACAACGTTTCTCTAAATACGGTTAATGGAAAATCGACCATTGAATTGTTGAATGCACCAAATCCGTACGAAGGTAAAACCGTATTGCCTAAAATAGAAATGGTTACCATTAAAGCTGCCGACGGAAAAACGAATTTGAATGGTCGTTTGTTGTATCCTGCGAACTTTAACGAGAACGAGAAATATCCGGTAATGGTTTACGTTTACGGTGGACCTCATGCACAATTGGTTTCTAACCGATTTGGCGGTGGTGCAGGTGGATTTGATTATTACATGGCACAGCAAGGTTTTGTGGTGTTTACGTTGGATAACAGAGGAAGTGAAAACCGCGGACGTGATTTTGAACACGTAATTCACAGAGAATTAGGTCAGAATGAAATGGCAGATCAAATGAAGGGTGTCGAATTTTTAAAATCGAAAAAGTTTGTTGATGCTGATAAAATTGGAGTTTACGGATGGTCTTTCGGTGGATTTATGACCACAAGTTTAATGCTGAATTATCCTGATACTTTTAAAGTTGGTGTTGCCGGCGGACCAGTTATCGATTGGAAATGGTACGAAGTAATGTATGGCGAAAGATATATGGATACCCCGGAAGAAAATCCAGAAGGTTACGAAAAAACATCAACCTTAAATAAAGTAAAAAATTTAAAAGGAAGATTGTTGATGATTCACGGCGCACAAGATCCCGTTGTTGTACAACAGCATAGTATGGAATTCATTGAAAAATGTATTAAAGAAGGCAAGCAGGTAGATTACTTTTTGTATCCAACCCACGAACACAACGTTTTAGGTAGAGACAGAGTACATTTAAATGCTAAAATTGCTGATTACTTTATGACGCACTTAAAAAAATAACCTTAAAATGCATCAGCAATGATGCATTTTTTATTTCTTAAACTAAATGGAATCAATCTATAATTTTAAAGCGAAAACATTTCCGATTTTAAAAACAAAACTTTGCTAATTGTAAACACAGCCAGCAAATGTGGTTTTACTCCGCAATACGAAGGTTTAGAAAAATTGTATCAACAATATAAAGATCAAGATTTCGTAATTTTGGCATTTCCGTGTAATCAGTTTAATAATCAGGAACCCGGAGATTCTGCATCAATAAAAAATAATTGTTTAATAAATTACGGAGTTTCATTTCCTGTTTTTGAGAAGGTGAATGTGAATGGAAAAAATGCACATCCGCTGTTTAAATTCTTAAAAAAACAATTGCCGGGTTTCATTACAAATTCAATTAAATGGAACTTCACAAAGTTTTTAATTGATAATGAGGGAATTCCCATAAAACGTTTTGCGCCTTTTACCACACCCGAAAAAATTAACACTTACATTGTTAAAAATAACATTTTATAAAGACCAAGTAACCAATAAAAAAAACTATATTTGCTAACCTTTAAAACAGAAAACACTACATAAATAGCCAAAAAAATTATCTAAAAACAAGTAAATTTAATTTAAGATAATTGTTATGTTAGTTTTATATCCCGGTGAAAATTTTGTTGAATTAAATCTCGGAGTCAAAAAAAGATTGCGTTATGCCGTTTCAAATTTTGGACGTTTAATAAGTTATAAAGATCATTTTACCGATGGTACTTTGCTTAAACCAAATGTTACCAATAATTTACGAATTTTCAGGCATAAAGTTGCTAAAGAATGCGGTACAGGTTATGCTCACAAACATGTAATGCTTTCGCGTGCGGTTGCAGAAGCTTTTGTTAACAAGCCTTGCGAAGAGCATAATTTTGTAATTCATTTAGATTTTGATAATTTAAACGATCACTATACTAATTTAAAATGGGTTACCGAACCGGAAAAGTACGCACATCAGCGTATTAACCCTAATGTTAAGGAAGGGCACGTGAAGCGTATCGAAAAAAAACGTTTGTCACAAAAAGGTATGAAGTTAGATTCTACACAGGTTATGCGTATTAAACGAATGATTTTTGATCCGCAGCGTAAAACCAGAATGAAAATAATTGCCAAACAGTTTGGTATTAGCGAAATGCAACTATACAGAATAAAAACGGGCGAAAATTGGGCAAGTGTTCCAACGCCAAACTTTAAAGTAAAAGAATAAAATAAGCAGTAATTTACTGCTTATTTTATTTTCCCTTTTAAATCAATCTGTAATTTATAGATAACAGCTTCGGTGTTTTTAGCGTCATCGGCATCTTCACACAGGGCAAAAGTTACACTCTTTTTATTTTGTTCAAGAACAGTAATTCCTTCAAACTTATTGGTATCGCTAATTTTTTCGGTAAAAAGTAATTTCATCTTTTTTAAATCAATCGCACCAAAAAGACTTCCTTTTATGGCTCCGTCATTATAAGTCGATGTTTCATCTTCGGCAGTCGCAATAAAATATAAGGTGTTGTTTATTACAGTTGCGTCAGAAAATCCGCTTTGAACGTTATTTATTTTAGGCAAATCAAATTCAAAAAAGTAAATGTTAAAATCATCGATTAGGTTTTTTCCCTGCACAATATAGATATAGTTCGCATTTTTTGGTCCGTTGCCGCGGTTAATAAACAACCAATCTTCGTTGTAAGTAGTAACTGCTTCAATATTAAAATCATCGGTAGTTAATTCAGAAAAACTCTTCACTTCGTCATAAAGTCCCGTTAAATCTAACTTTGTAGAGTATTTAGAGAATTTATTAACCATGAAACCTACGTTTCTATTTTCTTTTGATCCCGATCCAAACGCATACCAGGTATTGTCAACAGTTGCAAATGATTCCAAATCGTATTTTTCAGATTTCGGCATATTGTCAGTAACTGTTTCTCCGTCTAAAGAATATTTTGCCAGAGAATCATTCGTTACAAAATAATGATACAGTGCATTTCCGTTATCAGAAATCAACTGAATTTCGTTATTTTGATATCCGATGCCCGATGCAGCAACAATTCCTGCGATTTTTAACCACGAGGTAAGCAAATATTTTTTCATTGCTAAAATTTTAAAATTGAATATTTAAGCCCACTCCCAGCTCTCTCCTCTTTGGATATTTGCCGTTATCATCACCGGGTTGCAGCGCGTTGCCCGAACTGAATTCAGGATCATACCCCGTGTAATCTGTCCACGTGAGC
>CAMLFV010000012.1 GCA_946479395.1 uncultured Flavobacterium sp.
AGAATACGTTATTTCTAAACAAGAACGAGTGGTTGCGATTATAGACGGTAAAAAAATATCGAGCCAATATTTTAGTACCAATTATCCTGCGATAACAACATTGAGCGTTACAACAGACGAAAAAGTAAGTCCGACGGTTTTAAAGAATTTGTTGTCAGAAACCGAAACAAATTATATCGTTTACGATGCTACTTCACTGACAACGACGGTAGAATTGATCAGTACCTTGAAATCGTTACTAAAAGAATTTAAAATTCAGTTGGTATCGTTAGAAAAATTAGATGTTTTAGAATCGTCTGATGTAGAAATGAAAGATTTAATTGCGTTAAAATATACTTTTCCATCTGTAACAAATGATGCTTCAGGTAATAAGAAAGAAAAATTTGTAAAAGAGTATAAATCTGTTTACGGCAAAAATCCAAGCAGATTTGCGACACGTGGATATGATGTTACGTATGATATTATTACAAGGATGTTTGAATCGGACGAAGATTCTAATATTTTCGATTATGGTTCGCAGCAAATTGAAAATAAATTTGCCTACATAAATGAAAATGGAGGTGTGTATAACAACGCAGTTTACATTTTGTATTACGATAAAGATTTAACCATTAAAGAAGCAAAATAATGAGCACAAGCAGAGTAGTTTATAAAGGCGATATAAGAACAGAATCGATACATTTGCAGTCGGGAACCGTAATTTTAACCGACGGACCAACAGATAATCATGGTAAAGGCGAAGCTTTTTCGCCAACCGATATGGTTGCAAATTCTCTGGCAACCTGTATGTTGAGTATTATGGGAATCAAGGCAAATGCAATGAACCTTAATATTAACGGATCTACCGCCGATGCTACCAAAATTATGCAAGCTGAACCTAGAATGATCAGTGAAATTGTGGTAATTTTAGATATGCAGGGTGTTGATGATGAAAAATCACGAATCATTTTAGAACGATCTGCTATGACTTGTCCGGTATTTTTAAGTTTGCACCCCGATATTAAAAAAACAGTTAGTTTTAATTGGAATTAGTTTTTTAATTAATTTAATTTCTAACATTCAGTTATATGAATATGCAAATAAAAACTGGAGAAAAAGTTAAGCTCCATTTTTATAATTAGTGAGTTTATTAAATTCTTCAATTGTTTTATAGTTCAAAGCCGAATGTAAAGTTATTTTCATATGTTACATCAAATTCGTTCTCAAGGTTATTATTAATGGTGATTGAATCACAATTTACTAAGTAACAAATTGAAATTCAAACAAATATAACCAAATAAAAGCTATCTCGATTACGAAAAGCCGTAATTTGATACAAATTCAAAATCTAATTATTATGGAAAAGTAAATAGAGAGAAGCCCTATTGAGGGAGCAATGGAAATGCTAAAAGAAGTAGGGTAAATGTTACTCAAGAAGATGCTGAACTGATTATGGAATTTTTATATAATCTTGTTGGAATAGTCATCATGGAATGCTTTGCGAAATATATGGATTAGGGGTTATACGCTTTTACTGTAAATTCTGGTAAAAGTGACCAGTATATTCTGGTTTAAAGTTACCAGTGAATAAGAGGTTTAAAAACACGGTCAAAAAGTAGTTACTAAAGTGCTAAAATAATGGCGTTATTGTTTCATTTTTTGTTTTCTTTTCACTTATTGTATTTTTCTTTCGTAATGATTCTCCTTTAATATCTATTCTTAAAGAGTTGTGTACCATTCTATCAAGTATTGCATCGGCAATAGTTTGTTCACCAATTACTTCGTGCCAAGCACTAACAGGAAGTTGTGAAGCAATGATGGTAGAGCGTTTTCCATGACGATCTTCGATTATTTCCATAAAAAAGTCTCGTTTATGATTGTCTAAAGTTTGCAATCCGAAGTCGTCCAGAATAATGAGGTCTTGTTTTTCGATTCGGTCTATTTCTTTGAGATAAGATCCATCTGCCTTAGCTATTTTTAGCTTAGCAAATAATTTATCTGCACTAAAATACATTACTTTATATCCATTCATACAGGCTTTGTAGCCAATTGCAGAGGCTATAAAACTCTTTCCAACGCCTGTTGAACCTGTAACTAGAATATTCTGTTTCTGTTCAATAAAATCACAAGAAGATAGTCGTGCAATGGTGTGTTTGTGAAGATTTCGGGTTGTACTTGCAGTAATTTCTTCCATATGTTCTAGTGGCAATTTTTTTTTACTTTAAAAATTGCCACGAATTTGCCACAGAATTATGAGCGTTTTTGAAAATTTTAGTGGTTCTTTTACCAAATAAAAAAACCTGCAAATCTATTAGATCGCAGGTTTTATAGGCCTTTAAGCAAAATTATAAAGTGATATGCTTAATAACTGGCGGAGAAAGAGGGATTCGAACCCCCGGACCTGTTACAGTCAACAGTTTTCAAGACTGCCGCATTCGACCACTCTGCCATTTCTCCTTGGTCTTACAGTTAATGTTCTTTCGTTCCTTAATTGTGATGCAAATATAGAGCGAATTTCCTATTCTGCAAGGGCTTTTGTTACTTTTTTTTAAATTTTTTTATAACTGTTTCATAATCAGAAATAAAAAAATGAAATTATTTTTTTGTCGGATAAACGTCTTTTATCATTACTTTTTCCGAGTAATTAATCATTTCTACTGTAATAGCTTCTTTTTTAGTATTTTGTCCTTCAATAACGTATAATTTACCTCCTTCTTCAAAAACATTGCTTTTATCAAAGTCAACATCACCATGGGTCAAACACATTTTAATATCGTTCATATTTACCAAAGCATCATTAAAACTAACCTGTGCTTTATCCGATATAGTCAAAGGTTTTGAACGTAAATCTTTTAAAACCCTGCAATTTGGTAAATAACAAAAATCGGTATCCTTTGCATCAAAAAAATAATAAACAATAATTCCTCCGATCAATAATCCTAATAAATAGTAAGCAAAACGCTGTGAAAACTTCATGAAAAATAATTTTGGTCAAAAATACAACTATTATTAGTTATAGAAATATTAAATTGAGGTCTTTAAAGTTTAAATTGAACCATTTTGCAATAGCTTCGTTCACTAAAATGCCTTTGTACATGTAAATTCCCGATCTAATGGTATTGTCGTAACTAATGGCATCATCAATAGAACCATTTTCGGTTAAATCTAACAAATAAGGCGAGATGATGTTACTAATTGCTAACGATGCGGTTTTAGAGTATTTTGCAGTAATATTAGGCACACCGTAATGTATAACACCGTATTTTGTAATGACAGGATTTTCGTGCGTAGTTACTTCAGATGTTTCAAAACAACCGCCGTTATCAATACAAACATCAATAATTACCGATCCAGGTTTCATTCGCTGAACCATTTCTTCAGAAATCACAATAGGGGAGCGGTTACAACCTTTAATGGCACCAATGGCAACATCGCAACGCATTAACGCTTTTGTTAGCACGCGTTCTTGTATGGTTGATGTAAATATTTGGGTTGGCAACGATTTTTGCAAACGTTTTAGTTTATGAATGTTATTATCGAACACTTTTACATTTACACCTAATGCCAATGCGGTTTTTACGGCTGCTTCGCCTACTAAACCTGCGCCAATGATAACAACTTCTGTAGGTGGAACTCCGGTAATGTTTCCAAAAAGTAAGCCTTTACCGCCGTTCATACTGCACATATAATCACCGGCAATTTGGATAGATGCAATACCGGCAATTTCGCTTATTGCATGTAAAAAAGGATACGCACCATAACGATCTTTTATAAACTCGTAACACATTGCGGTGATTTTCTTCTTTTCTAATGCTTCAAAGTATTCCTTTTTCTGAGTTTTGAGTTGTAAAGCCGAAAAAAGATACGTCTTCGGTTT
This sequence comes from uncultured Flavobacterium sp., assembly GCA_946479395.1. Next base: position 3,857 of record CAMLFV010000012.1, read on the forward strand.
CATTAATTTAATTTCGTCAACCGTTGGTGGTTCTACCTTTAAAATAATAGGGCAGCCAAAAACTTTTTCCTTATCGTGCGTTATAGTCGCACCGGCTTCACTGTATTTTTTATCATCGTAACTGGCTTGTGTACCTGCACCGGCTTCTATCAATACTTTATGACCGGCTTTTACCAGCATATTTACAGATTCTGGTGTAAGACAGATTCTTTTTTCGATCTTAAAATCTTCTTTTGGAATACCAATAAAAAGTTGTCCGCGTTTTTTAAGGATTTCTAATTTTTCCTCTTGCGGAATTAATTGCGATTTTGAAAAAGGACTTGTTATATCCATAATTAAACAAAATTTAATTCACGTGTATGTTCGTCAACAATGGTAATTGATACGGTATGTATATCTTCAGGTAAAATATTCTGAGCCATTTCGGGCCATTCTACAAAGCACCACGCATTTTCATCAAAATATTCGTCTAAACCCATATCGTATGCTTCTTCTTCATTCTTTAATCGATACAAATCAAAATGATATACTTTATCGTTTGTTCCTAAATATTCGTTTACAATTGAAAAAGTAGGACTACTTGCCATTTCGTTTACGCCTAATTCTTTAGCCAATTCTTTAATTAAAGTGGTTTTGCCTGCACCCATTTGTGCATTAAAAAGCCAGGTTTTATGTGTGCTGTTCTGTATAAGTTTACGGGCAACATTGGCTAAATCGTTAATAGAATAAGTAATCGTCATTTATTTTTTAGGCGTTAAAGTTATAAGCGGCACAATCATTTCTTCTAACGAAATACCGCCGTGCTGATACGTGTTTTTAAAATAACTTACATAATAATTGTAATTGTTAATATACGCTAAAAAATAATCGCTTTTTGCAAAAATGTACGAACTACTCATATTAATTGCCGGTAATTGCACTTTTTTAGGATCTTTAACAACATACACATCTTTTGGTTCGTAGGTTAACGATTTTCCGGTTTTGTAACGAAGGTTTAAACTGGTGTTTTTATCGCCAATTACCTGAGATGGATTTTTACAGTTTATGGTTCCGTGATCTGTCGTAATAATCAATTTAAAACCTGCTGCCTGTGCCTGTTGAATAATCTCTAACAAAGGCGAATTTTTAAACCAACTTTGGGTTAAAGATCGATAGGCTTTATCGGTTGATGCCAGTTCTTTAATAACTTCCATTTCGGTTTTGGCATGCGAAATCATATCAACAAAATTATAAACCAATGCAATTAATTTGTTGTTTTTCATTGATTTAAAATTCTCTGCCAGCTTTTTACCGTCTTTTAAATTAGTTATTTTATGATATTCGTGTTTAATGTTTAATCGTAAACGCTTTAATTGATCTTCTAAAAATTCAGCTTCAAAAAGATTTTTTCCGCCATCGTCAACATCATTTTTCCAGTATTGAGGCAGTTGTTTTTCCATTTGCAATGGAGTCAATCCCGAAAAAATAGCGTTTCTGGCGTATTGCGTTGCTGTGGGAAGTATCGAATAATAATAATCTTCTCTGTCAACTTTATAATGTTGGTTTACAATACCTTCAAAAGATTTCCACTGATCGTATCGTAAATTATCTATTACGATAAAAAGAACGTTTTCTTCGCCTCGTAATTCAGGAACAACCTTTCTTACAAAAAGTTTATGAGAGAAAAGTGGCGCTTCGTCATCGTTATTAATCCAATCTTCGTAATTTTTTTCAACGAATTTTCCGAATTGAATGTTCGCTTCTTCTTTTTGTTTCTCTAAAATTTCTGCTACATTTTGATCTTCAATCGTTTCTAATTGCAATTCCCAAAAAATCAATCTTTTGTATAAATCGGCCCATTCCTGATGAGAATTTGCCTGCATCATGTCCATTGCAATTTTTCTGAATTCTTTTTGATAATCCAATGATGTTTTTTCTGAAACCAATCTGGAATGATCCAAATTCTTCTTTAAGCTCAACAAAATTTGGTTTGGATTCACTGGTTTAATCAAATAATCGGCAATTTTAGATCCAATTGCTTCATCCATTATAAATTCTTCCTCACTTTTGGTAATCATTATAATAGGAGTGGTCGATTTTTTTTCTTTCAATTCTGCCAAAGTTTCCAAACCGGTAATTCCAGGCATATTTTCATCTAAAAAAACAGCATCGAAATTTTCTTCATCGAACAAATCAATCGCATCTTGTCCGTTAGTCGCAGTTGTAACTTTGTATCCTTTCTTTTCTAAAAAAAGTACGTGTGGTTTTAACAGATCAATTTCATCGTCAACCCACAATATTTTAATTTCATTCATAGCAATAATATTTTACCCATTAAAAAACAGGTATTCGAATTTTAAATTTAGTAAAAAGTAAATACAATTTTCTTAAAATATTAATAAGAAAATTTAAAACCTTATTTATTACAAAAATGATATAAATATTTTGTTTTTTAGATACTTTTGTATGTTTTATTAATTAAAATAACAGCAATTAAGTTGTTATATTAACTACGTTTTTAAATGTATTTTTCTTTTATAATACCTGTTTACAACCGCCCTGATGAAATCGACGAATTACTGCAAAGTCTGGTTCATCAAACTTATACAAATGATTTTGAGATTGTTGTGGTTGAGGATGGTTCTACGGTTAATTGTCAAGATGTTGTAAATAAGTACATTGACCAGCTTAATGTTTCGTATTACTTTAAGAAAAATTCAGGACCAGGAGATTCAAGAAATTATGGAATGACGGTTGCAAAAGGCGATTATTTCATCATTTTAGATTCTGATTGCATCATTCCTGAAAATTATCTAACGGAAGTTGGGAAATTTCTGACAAGTAATTATGTTGATTGCTTTGGCGGACCAGATGCGGCGCACGATTCTTTTTCTGATGTGCAGAAAGCAATTAACCAAACAATGACATCGGTTTTAACAACAGGCGGCATTCGTGGGGCGAGCGAGAAATTAGGAAAGTTCCAACCAAGAAGTTTTAATATGGGAATTTCGAAGGAAGCTTTTGAAGCATCGGGTGGTTTTGGAAAAATTCATCCGGGCGAAGATCCTGATTTATCAATTCGTTTATGGAAAATGAATTTTAAAACGGCATTAATTCCAAATGCTTATGTTTTCCACAAACGCAGGATCGATTGGGAAAAATTCTACAAACAGGTTAACAAATTTGGTAAAGCACGTCCAATTTTAAACAATCGATATCCAGAATACAGTAAAATCATCTATTGGTTTCCAACAGTTTTTATGGTTGGCTTTTATATTTCTATTTTATTTTTAATTGTTGGTATTAATGCATTTTTTTACTGCTATGCCTTGTATTTTCTGTCTCTTTTTATAGAAAGTTTAGTTAAAACAAAAAGCCTTAAAATATCTTTTTTAACAATAATTGCAACTTTTATTCAGTTTTTTGGATATGGGGCAGGGTTTTTGTATAGCTATTTTTTGTTAAATATTAAGAAACAAGATCCACAAGTAGCAATGCCCGAAATGTTTTTTTAATAATGATGAAAATAATTGGAGTAACCGGCGGAATTGGCAGTGGCAAAACAACCATTATCAATTATATAAAAGAGAAAGGTTTTGCTGTTTATATTTCCGATGATGCGGGGAAAAAAGTCATGCAGAAACCTGAAATTATTCAACAGATAAATGAATTGTTTAACAATGAAGTTCTTTTAGCAGATGGTTTTTTGGATCGATCTAAAATAGCATCGCTTGTTTTTAATGATAACGAGAAGTTGGAGAAATTGAACAATATTGTGCATCCGGCTGTTGGGTTAGATTTCGAGGAATTCAAAAAAGAAAATTCAGATGAAAAAGTAATTTTTAAGGAGACAGCAGTTTTGTTTGAATCAGGTTCGTATAAAAACTGCGATTCGACCATTTTGATAACAGCTCCGTTAGAAATTCGTATTAAAAGAGTTATGCAGCGTGATAATATTTCGAAAGAGCAGGTAGAAAGCAGGATTAAAAACCAACTGTCTGACGATGAAAAAGCTGCGTTGGCGACTTATATTATTGAAAATGTTGATTTAAAACAGGCTTTTAAGAGTATTGACGATATTATAAAAAAGATTTTAATTAATTAAGTTTGATGTTAACTTTAGGTTAAAAGCATTATCTTTAACTGTTAAAATGTTAAATTTGAACATATTTTTAATGACAGAATGAACAAATACAGATTTCAGTTTTTAGTTGTTTTAATGAGTTTAGCACTGTTAGGAATAACTTTAATACAGCTTTACTGGATTAGCACAACATACGAAAACAACGATATTCAGTTTCAACACATGGTAAACCAATCTATAGGAAAGGTTGCCGATAAATTAAAAGAAAAGGAACGATATGAGTTTAACAAGAAGTTCTACGAGTATCAAACAAAAACAGGTAAAGTACCAGATAAAAAAGCCATAAAAGAGATTTTTTATATTGAAAAAGACAATAGAACGAATCAGGAAATAGTATATTCTAACATTATTTCTGTTGAAAATATAAACGATTTTAATTTTGGTAAAAAGTTCATTGACAGTGCAAGCGGTTCAAAAAAAGATTATAAAAACTATATAAGCAGTCGTAAAACCGAAGTTTATCATGGTAAATCAAAATCAATAGAAGGTATAGATTCTGATATACATCGTTCGTTAAGTACAAATAATCAGCCAGACGAAGTTATTCAGAAAGAAGGTATTTTAGAACTTTATTATAATGATATTGTTTCAACTTATCCTATAGAAGAGCGTTTAGACAATAAAGTTTTACAAACGTTGCTTAAACAAGAATTAACCAACAGAAAATTAGCTACTAATTTTGAATATGCTGTTTTTAATAATAGTTTGGGAACACCTATAAAATCGGGCAATTTTGTTTTTAATGAAAAAAATACCTATTCGGTACCTATTTTAACCGATTTAGAAAATCATTCAAAATACCAGCTTTACATCAGTTTTCCACAGAAATCAAAGTTCTTGTTTTCAGATTTACTGCCATTCATCTTAATATCGTTATTATTTACGGTGGTAATTATTGCAGCATATTATAGTGCAATCCGTCAGTTAATCACGCAACGACAAATTTCTGAAATTAAAAACGATTTCATTAATAACATGACACACGAGTTTAAAACACCTATTGCAACGATAAACCTTGCGTTAGATGCCATTAAAAACCCGAAAATCATAAGCGATGAAGACAAGGTTTTAAGATATATTCAAATGATTCGTGACGAAAATAAACGCATGCACGCACAAATTGAAAATATCTTAAGAATATCGAAATTAGAGAAGAAAGAATTGGATATTCCGAAAGAAAAAGTAGAATTAACCGAAGTGTTAGAGGTTGCAATTGACCACGTTTCGCTGTTAATTGAAGATCGCGAAGGTAAATTAAACACACATTTTAACACCACAAGAGATACTGTTCTAATTAACCCAACGCACTTTACTAGCGTTTTTGTAAATATTTTAGACAATGCCATTAAATATTCACCAAGCGCACCTATAATTGATATTTATACAGAAAATATTAAAGATACAATTGTAGTAAAAATAAAAGATCAAGGAAGTGGTATGAGCAAAACTGCCACCAAGAAAATATTCGATAAATTCTATCGTGAACATACCGGCGATTTGCACAATGTAAAAGGTCACGGTTTAGGTTTGGCTTATGTAAAACAAATCGTAGATGACCACAACGCCCAGGTTTACGTAGAAAGCGAAAAAGGTAAGGGTAGTACCTTTATAATAAAAATCCCGCTAATAAATTAAATATTTAAAACAAACAACAAATAGATAGAAGATGGAAGTAAGCAACAAGAAAATTTTATTGGTAGAAGATGATCCTAACTTCGGATCGATCTTAAAAGATTATTTAACAATGAATGATTTCGATGTAACTCTTGCCAAAAACGGTATGGAAGGATTCGAAAAATTCAAAAAAGATACATTTGATTTATGTATTTTAGACGTAATGATGCCTTACAAAGACGGGTTTACATTAGCACGCGAAATCAGAGATAAAAATAAAGAAATTCCTATTATATTCTTAACTGCTAAAACAATGAAAGAAGATGTTTTAAAAGGATATAAAGTGGGTGCAGACGATTATTTGAACAAACCGTTTGATTCCGAAGTGCTGTTAATGAAGATTAAAGCAATTATGCAACGTAAATCTTCTGAAGTTAAGGCAGAGAATACTAAATTTGAGTTCCAGATTGGTAAATTCAATTTAAATTCTAAACTTCGTTTCTTAACTTTTGAAAACGACGAACCAATTAAATTGTCACCAAAAGAAAACGAATTATTAAAAATGTTGGCTCTTTACGAAAATGATTTAATGCCACGTGAAGTTGCTTTAACAAAAATTTGGAGAGATGATAATTACTTCACTTCAAGAAGTATGGATGTTTACATTGCTAAATTAAGAAAATACCTAAAAGCCGATGAAAATGTTGAAATTTTAAACATTCACGGTGAAGGTTTCCGTTTGGTAATAAAAAATAAAGATAAATAGTAAAAAAGCTTGAGAATTTTCTCAAGCTTTTTTGTTTAAAGTATCTAAAAGTTAATATTTAATTTTTATAATAATTATAAGTTGGGTAAATAAATTTTAATAAAAAAGCCGTTTCAAATTTTGAAACGGCTTTTTTGTAATCTTAACTAACCTTAAAAACTATATTTATTATCAGCAATTACTTTGCTTGCGATAGTTTCTTTTAATTCAATAACATTAGGTTGGTTGTTGTATTTTGTAAAACGACGCAAGCCCATAAGCATCATACGTTGCTCGTCTTCTTGAGCAAAAGAAACAATACCTTCTTTACCTTTGGTGTAAATAATATCTACCGCTTGGTATAAGTACAGTTTTGCCATTGCAATTTGTTCTTTAGCGTTTGCTTCACCAATATTTTTAACTAATTTTTCGGTACGTAAAATACCTGATTCTGCCATGTAAATTTCAATAAGCATGTCTGATGCAGCCATTAATAATTGTTGGTGCTGGTCTAAATCGGTTCCGTATTTTTGTACCGCCGATCCAGCTACCATTAAAAAGGCTTTTTTCAGCTTTACAATTAATTCTTTTTCTTCTGCAAATAATTCAGAATAATCTGGAGTTTCAAAATCGGGAATTCCCATTAATTCTTCGCCAACTTTCATTGCTGGTCCTAATAAATCAACATGACCTTTCATTGCCTTTTTTATCAACATACCAACGGTCAGCATTCGATTAATTTCGTTGGTACCTTCATAAATTCTTGAAATACGGGCATCTCTCCAAGCACTTTCCATTGGTGTATCTTCAGAAAAACCCATTCCACCGAAAATCTGAATGCCTTCATCGGCACAATGCTGCACGTCTTCAGAAACGGCAACTTTTAAAATAGAACATTCAATCGCAAATTCTTCAACACCTTTTAATTCAGCTTCTTGATGCGAATTTCCTTCAGCCAAACGTGCATTGATTCTGTTTTCGATATCACCTGCAGCTCTGTACGAAGCCGATTCTCCAATATAAGCATTTGTAGCGGTTTCGGCAATTTTAGATCTAATAGCACCAAAATTTGCAATAGGTGTTTTGAACTGTACGCGTTCGTTGGCATAATTTACCGATTGTGTAATTAAACGACGTTGCGAGTCCAAACAGGCAGCTGCCAACTTAATTCTACCTACGTTTAAAGCGTTCATGGCAATTTTAAAACCTTCTCCACGAGCACCCAACATATTCTCAATAGGAACAACCGTATCGTTGAAAAAGACTTGACGAGTAGAACTTGCGCGGATTCCCAATTTATGCTCTTCTTCGCCCAAAGTAATTCCGTTTGAATTTACAGGATCGTATTCCACAATAAAACCGGTAATGTTTTTATCGTCTTCAATTCGAGCAAAAACAATCATTAAATGACAAAAACCTGCGTTTGATATCCACATTTTTTGTCCGTTTATTTTGTACGATTTTCCGTCAGCACTTAATTCGGCCTTCGTTTTTCCTGAATTTGCATCAGATCCAGCTCCTGGTTCGGTTAAACAGTATGATCCAAACCATTCGCCCGAAGCCAATTTAGGAACGTATTTTTGCTTTTGTTCTTCGGTTCCATACAAAGTAATTGGCATGGTTCCGATACCGGTATGTGCACCAAAAGCAGTTGAAAATGAACCGGTTGCTCCCGAAATATAATCGCAGGTAAGCATGGTTGATACAAAGCCCATTCCCAAACCACCGTATTCTTCAGGAACAGCAACCCCTAAAAAGCCTAATTCACCGGCTTCGCGCATACATTCTTCGGTAAACTTGTAATCTTTTTTCTCGAAACGATCTTTGTTTGCCCAAATTTTACGATCGACAAATTCCTTTACCGAATCGCGCATCATTTTTTGTTCTTCCGAAAAATCTTCCGGTGTAAATATATTTTCTGCTAAGGTCTCTTTTACCAAAAATTGACCGCCTCTTGTGATGTTTTCCATTGTGTATCTGTTTTGAGAAAAGAAAATAGAATATAGATGATAGACTATTTCAAATTGTTTTGAAAAGCCATTGTCATACGTTGAAATTCTTCTACTTTATTTTCGAGTTGATTAAAAAGTTCTTGATTGATATAATTTCTATGTTTTGCAATATGTAATTGTGTAAGCAATTCAAAAGATGATCCTAAAGAAACATCTATAAAATGACTAAAAGATTTATCTGTTCTCGCAGAACCTTCTGCAATATTCGATGGAATTGAAATAGAACAACGAATAATTTGTGAATTAAGGCTGTATTTTTCATGTATAGGGAAATTTAATAGAATATCAGAAATGTTATTAGCTACCTCTAATGCTAATTGCCAAATCTTTAAATTCTTATAATTATGTCTCTTTCCTACATTCATAACAATCTATTATCTCTTCTCTATGTTCTATTTTCTCAAATTAAAGTAATTCATAAATCCCTGCTGTTCCTTGTCCGGTTCCAACACACATGGTTACCATTCCGTATTTATTACCGCGACGTTTCATTTCATCAAATAATTGAACAGATAGTTTTGCTCCGGTACATCCTAACGGGTGACCTAATGCGATAGCTCCGCCGTTAACGTTGATGATTTCAGGGTTTAGATCTAACTCACGGATAACAGCTAATGATTGCGCTGCAAAAGCTTCGTTTAGTTCAATCAGTTCGATATCATTTTGTTGTAAACCAGCTTGTTTTAATGCTTTTGGAATGGCTTTTACAGGACCAATTCCCATTATTCGAGGTTCAACTCCTGCCGATGCAAAAGTTACTAATCGGGCAATAGGTTCTAAATTAAGTTCTTTCACCATTTCTTCAGACATCACCAAAACAAACGCAGCGCCATCGGACATTTGAGAGGAATTTCCTGCAGTAACAGATCCATCGGCAGCGAAAACAGGTTTTAATTTTGCCAAAGCTTCTACACTTGTTCCTGCACGTGGACCTTCATCTTTAGTCACAACATAAGATTTTGTTTCTTTTTTACCTTTATCGTTAATAAAAGTATCTTCTACGGTAATTGGTACAATCTGATTATCGAATTTACCATCTGCCTGAGCTTTTAAAGCTTTCATGTGCGATTCAAACGAAAACTGATCCTGGTCTTCGCGTGATACATTAAATTGCTTTGCAACCGCTTCGGCAGTTAAGCCCATTCCCCAATAATAATCTTCGTGACCGGCAGCGGTAACTTTATAATCGGGAGTTGCACGGTAACCACCCATAGGAATAAAACTCATAGATTCGGCGCCACCTGCAATGATACAATCTGCCATTCCAGATTGAATTTTCGCTGTTGCCATACCAATAGTTTCAATTCCCGATGCGCAATAACGGTTAACAGTAACTCCAGGAACATCGGTAATTTTTAATCCCATTAAAGATATCAATCGAGCCATGTTTAAACCTTGTTCGGCTTCGGGCATGGCGTTCCCAACCATTACGTCATCGATACGTTTTTTATCTAATTGCGGCACTTCATTCATCATAAACTCAATGGTTTCTGCTGCCAGTTCATCGGGTCTTTTAAAACGGAACAAGCCTTTTGGTGCTTTACCAACAGCTGTTCTGTATGCTTTTACTATATATGCTGTTTTCATCTTTCTTGTTTTTAGATTTTAGTATTGAGATGTTAGATATTAGATTATGCGATTTTAGATTTGAAAGAATAAATAATTTTTTGAATTTCGATACACTTTTCAATTAAAAGATCAATTTCAATTATTTCGTTTGTTAGATTTAATTCTTTTATTAAGATTAATTGAGTTTGTAATTCATAACACGATCCATTGGCGATGCCAAGAAAGTGTTTAAACTCGTTATTTGAATTTCTACCAGCTCCTTCAGCTATATTAGAAGGGATTGAAACAGAACATCTTTTAATTTGAGAAATAATTCCAAATTTTTCGTCGTTTGGAATTTTTGCTGAAAGCAAATAAACTTCTTTTGTTAGCTGAATTGCTTTCTTCCAAACTATTAAATCTTCAATTTTATGCATACGATAGAAATCTAAATTCTAAAATCTCACTAATCAATTCTTAATTAATTACGCAACGGTTTCCCTTTAGTCAACATAAACTGAATTCTTTCTAATGTTTTGCGTTCTGTACATAAACTTAAAAATGCTTCGCGTTCCAGATCTAACAAATATTGTTCGGATACCAATGTAGGTTCAGATAAATCGCCACCTGCCATTACGTAAGCCAGTTTATTGGCAATTTTTTTATCGTGATCAGAAATGTAATTTCCTGCTGTCATTCCGTCTGTTCCAACCAAGAAAGCACCCAATGCCTGTTTACCCAAAACCAAAATATCTTTGCGTTGAACAGGTTGTGTGTAACCGGCTTCTGCCATTAGCAATGCGTGTTTTTTAGCTTCGGCAATTTGTCGGTCTTTATTCACCACAACAATATCTTTGGTTGGTAAAAGCACCCCATTATCAAATCCTTCGTAAGCCGATGTTGCCACTTTTGCGGTTCCGACAGTTAAGAAATATTCCTGAAGAATATTCAGTTTAACATCGTTCTTTTTGAATTGATCTGCAGCACGCAACGTCATTTCTTTAGATCCGCCACCGCCAGGAATTACACCTACACCAAATTCAACCAAACCAATATAGGTTTCTGCTGCTGCAACGGCTTTGTCTGAATGCATTACCAATTCACAACCGCCACCAAGTGTCATACCATGCGGAGCTGCAATTACCGGAATGCCCGAATAGCGAATGCGCATCATGGTATCTTGGAACGATTTTATGGCAAAATTCAATTCATCGTATTCTTGTTCAACCGCCATCATGAAAATCATTCCTAAATTGGCTCCGACTGAGAAATTTGCTGCCTGATTTCCAATAACCAAACCGCTATATTCTTTTTCGGCTATATCGATCGCTTTATTGATTCCGCTGATGACACCGCCGCCAATCGAATTCATTTTTGAATGAAATTCCAGATTTAAAATTCCATCGCCTAAATCAAACAAAGTAGAATCGGAGTTGCCCCAAACTTTTTTGGTATCGCGAATGTTGTTTAAAATGATGAACGCATCTTGTCCCGGAATTTTCTTTTGAGATTTTGATTCGATATCATAATAATAAGTAGCGCCTTCTTTAACCGTGTAGAACGATTTATTGCCCGATGCTAACATCTCATTCACCCATTCTGCAACATTTTCGCCGTTTTCTTTTATCAATTCAATGCCTTTTTCAACACCAATGGCATCCCAAATTTGAAAAGGTCCGTGTTCCCAGCCAAAACCGGCTTTCATAGCATCATCGATCTTATATAAATCATCGGTAATTTCGGGTACGCGGTTAGAAACATACGCAAATAACCCTGCAAAAGATTTACGGTAAAATTCGCCTGCTTTGTCTTTTCCGTTCACTAAAACTTTGAATCGATCAATTACATTATCAATGGTTTTGGTTAATTCTAATGTTTGGAACGATGCTTTTTTGTTTGGGCGATATTCCAAGGTATTCAAATCAAGTGATAAAATGTCTTTATCAACTTTTTTATAGAAACCTTGTTTTGTTTTGCTTCCCAACCATTTATTTTCCATCATGTGATTGATGAAATCGGGCAATTTGAACAATTCATGTGCTTCATCGTTCGGAACATTTTCGTACAAACCATTGGCAACATGCACTAAAGTATCCAAACCAACCACATCAACCGTACGGAACGTTGCCGATTTTGGTCTTCCAATTACTGGTCCGGTTAATTTATCTACTTCTTCAATTGTCATATCCATTTCTTTTACCAAATGAAACAGACTCATGATGCCGTAAATACCAATGCGGTTTCCAATAAATGCCGGAGTATCTTTAGCTACAACCGATGTTTTCCCTAAGAATTTTTCGCCGTAATTGTTTAAGAACGATAAAACTTCGGGTTTGGTTTTTGGTCCTGGAATAATTTCGAATAGCTTTAAGTATCGAACCGGATTAAAGAAGTGTGTTCCGCAGAAATGTTCCTGAAAATCTTCGCTTCTGCCTTCGCTCATAAAATGAATCGGAATCCCTGAAGTGTTCGATGTTATCAAAGTCCCCGGCTTACGATATTTTTCGATTTGCTCGTAAACTGCTTTTTTAATATCCAGACGTTCCACAACAACTTCAATAATCCAATCAACATCCTTAATTTTTGGAAGATCGTCTGTTGTGTTTCCTGTCGAAATTCGGTCGGCAAATTTTTTGTCGTAAATAGGCGAGGGGTTCGATTTTAAGGCAGTTGCCAGATTATCGTTCACCATACGGTTTCTTACCACTTTATCGTTAAGCGTAAGTCCTTTTTTTTCTTCGGCTGCGGTCAATTGGTTTGGAATAATATCCAAAAGCAATACCTGAACGCCAATGTTTGCAAAATGACAGGCGATGCCCGAACCCATGATTCCGGAACCAATAACAGCCACTTTTTTTATTAATCTATTCATAGTTCTATGAAGTTTGGTTTCTTAAAATTTCTTTTTTGTTACAATGATGTTCTGAATTTTCTCTGACATCTCTATAAAGTTATCAATCTCTTGTTGCGAAAAAGTTTCTAAAAGTTTATTATTAAAATTGATTACCGTTTGTTTTGATAATCCACGTTTTTCGACACCCAACGGCGTTAAATAAATATTTACCCCACGACCGTCTTTTGGATTTTTCTTTTTAGTAATCAGTCCCTTTTCTTCCATTGTTTTTAAGGTACGCGTTAAGCTTGTTGGTTCCATACCCAGACGCGGAGCCAAAGCTGTAGAAGGCGTTCCTTCTTTATCTATGTTTAATAAAGCGTACCCAAGCGCCATGCTTGCACCGTATTGCGAAGCTTCTTCGTTATACATACGGGCAATGGCTTGCCAGGTATTTTTTATTACAGAATCTAACGTTTTATTTTTCATAAATTTATTTAGTTATACCAAATATAATAAAAAAATAGTATGCGCGCATACTATTTTAAATTTAATTTTTCGTTAAAAGAATATTTTATTGTTATTTCTTCGATTTAAGAATACATTTTATCATACAAATCTTTATACTTCTCTAAAATAACTTTACGTTTTAGTTTTAGGGTTGGTGTTAATTCGCCTGTATCAATTGCCCAGATATTTGGTGTAAGTGCAAACTTTTTAATTTGTTCCCACTTACCAAATTGCGGATTAATTAAATCTATTTCTTTTTGAAGGCGTTCTATAACCAATTCGTTATTTACTACTTCTTCTAACGAAAAACCTACATTAACTTTGTTGCGGTTTGCCCATTCTTTAATAAAATCGAAATTAGGCTGAATTAACGCAGCCGGCATTTTTTGTCCTTCGCCCACAACCATAATCTGCTCGATAAAACGCGATTGTTTCATGGCGTTTTCAATCATTTGCGGCGCAACGTATTTACCGCCACTTGTTTTAAACATTTCCTTTTTACGGTCGGTAATAAATAAAAATCCGTCGGCATCAACTACACCGATATCTCCTGTGTGGAACCAGCCATCTGCAAAAGCTTCCTTAGTTTTTTCTTCATCTTTATAATATCCTTCAGCAATCGATGGTCCTTGACAAAGAATTTCCCCGTCTTCACCAATTTTAACGGTAACATTGCTTAAAACTCTACCTACCGATCCAATTTTCCAACCATTGTTTCGCTGGTCGTTTACAGAAATTACCGGAGAAGTTTCGGTTAAACCGTATCCTTCCATCACCGGAATATCGGCTCCACCAAAAATTCGAGCCAAACGTGGCGATAATGGGGCAGAACCAGATACCAGCAATTCTAAATTTCCACCCAAAGCAGCATGCCATTTAGAGAAAATCAGTTTGCGTGCAATTTTCAGTTTAAATTCATAAAAACCGCCGTTTGCACCATAAGGTTTAAAATCTTCAGCCAAACGCAATGCCCAAAAGAACAATGCTTTTTTAATGCCCGAAAGCTCAGATCCTTTGGCATATATCTTATCAAATACTTTTTCTAAAACCCTTGGAACAACCGTCATTACCTGTGGTTTCACTTCTTGCAGGTTATCGGAAATTTTCTCGATTGATTCAGCAAAATAAATCGATACACCCATATATTGGAACAGATACAGAATCATTCGCTCAAAAATATGACAGCACGGCAGAAAACTCAATGCAGTGTAACTTCCTCTATCAAACGGAACAAGCTCTGATGAACCTAAAACATTGCTGATAATATTGTTGTGCGTTAGCAAAACACCTTTTGGTGTACCTGTAGTTCCCGATGTATAAATGATCGACGCTAAATCGTCTGGAGTTACACTGGCTTTTGCTGCTTCCACATCGGCATCATTCATTGCATCTTTACCGGCAGTAATAATATCTTTCCAATTGGCGCATCCCGGAATTTCATCGAACGAATAAATGCCTCGAAGCTTGGGAATATTAAATTTTACTTTATCTAACTTATCTAAAATAACCTTATCGGAAACAATAACATACACACTTTCTGAATGCTTTATAATGTATTCATAATCGTGTTCTGAAATGGTAGGATAAATGGGCACAGTAACCGCTCCGGTCTGTAAAATACTAATGTCCATAATATTCCATTCGGTTCTGTTTGTTGATGTTATCAGGGCAATTTTATCGCCTTTTTTAACACCCATTGCAAGTAATGCTTTTGAAACATAATTTGCTTGTTCAATATATTCCTGAATACTTGTTGATTTCCAAACGCCGTTGTATTTTGTTGTAAATGCCTTTTGCAACGGATAATTTTGCAACTGGTGATAAGGAATATCGAATAATCTACCTATTTGAGACATATTTTTTCAGATTTTTAATTACTGCATTTGCAAAATATTGTTTTTTTGTGAAAAATGCAAGTTATATTATTGTTTATTTTTGATTTACAGGTGCTTCTTTAAGCTTTTGAATACCTTCTTGATATATTGTTGCCGACGGTATTTCTTTGTTTTCGTCTGCCGTATTGATTAATTGTCCGTCTTTGAAAAAATAATCGGCATAACGCAATAATTTGTTGGCATTATTGTCATCGGTTTCTTCAATAATACAGGCAATCAGCTCGTTATTCTTGTAATAAAATACTTTTTGCAATGTGTATTTATCGAAAACGGTATAAATTATTGAAAAAAGATTATTGTCTGGCAACACATAATACGAAAGATCATACGTTGAACCATTGGCTGCTGTTCCGGGTTTGTTGATAGGATCGAACCATTCGTTTTGCGATGTTGACTGTATGTAGTTTTGAATCGATTTAATTTCGGCATCGTTATTTTGGGCAAATACCGATGTTGCTAAAAACATACATGCTATTGTTAGAAAAATTTTTTTCATTATTGTTTTAGTTTAATTCTATCTGCTCTGTTAGTTATTTCCCAGGCAGTTACAAAAATTAATTGCGTACGTTTTAGCATATCATCGAAATTGATTTTATCAACCGTGTCTGTCGGTTTATGATAATCTGCATGTTCGCCGCTGTAATAGAAAATTACGGGGATGTTGAACTTCGCAAAATTGTAATGATCTGATCGATAATAAATCATCTCAGGATGTTTGTCGTCATTATAAGTATAATCTAAAACCAAATTGGTATATTTTTTATTCATGGCTTCAGACACATTGTGCAATTCTGTGCTTAACTTATCGCTTCCCACCAAATAAATATAGTCTTTTTTATTTTTATCGTAGTTGAAATCTCTGCGACCAATCATATCCACATTTAAATCGGCAACAATATTTTCCAAAGGAATAATTTTAGAATTTACAAAAAAACGAGATCCGTGCAAACCATATTCTTCGCCCGTACAATGCAGAAAAACGATCGATCTTTTTGGTCCGTTACCATTTTTCTCGGCAATTTTAAACATACGCGCCATTTCTAACAACGCCGTAGTTCCCGTTCCGTTATCATCAGCACCATTATAAATTTCGCCGTTTGTAATTCCCACATGATCATAATGCGCAGAAATAACCAAATATTCATCGGGTTTTTCGCTACCTTTTATATAGGCAACAACATTTTCACTGTCGTTTAACTTCGGACTAAACATTCTTTTCATAGCTTCGCTTGGAACAAACTGAAAATAATCATCGGTTCCCGGCAAGGCTTCAATTCCTAAATTTTTATAGATGTTACGCAGGTAATTCGCCGCCATTTTTTGTCCGGCTTCACCTGTTTTTCTGCCTTCCATTTCATCGCCGGCAATGATAGAAAGATGTTTTATCAGTTCCTCTTTCGAAAGATTTTCCATCATTTCCTTTACACGGTCTTTTTGTTTTTGGGCATGAATAAAGCCCGAATTTATTGATGCAAAGGCAACAAACAGAAAAATTTTATTTTTAAATTTCATTCGTATCATTTTAGTTTTCCAAGTACTAAAAATACTAATTTTTACGATTGCTATTGTATATTTGTTGAAAATAATAAAAATGAGCAAAGTTGTATTGATAACCGGCGGATCATCGGGCATTGGCAAAACAGTCGGAAATTTTTTACTAACCAAAGGTTATACGGTTTACGGCAGCAGTAGAAACCCTAAAAATATTGCAGATAGTAAATTTCCGTTGGTTGCTATTGATGTTCGAAATAATGAATCGATACAAAGTACGGTTGCCGAAATTATTGAAAAAGAAGGCAGAATTGATGTGTTGGTTAATAACGCCGGAGTAGGAATTACCGGACCAATTGAGGAAATTCCGTTAGATGAAATTCAGAATAATTTTCACACCAATGTTTTTGGACCAATTGAAGTTATGAAAGCCGTTTTACCACAAATGCGCCAACAAAGATCGGGATTGATTATTAATGTAACATCAATTGCGGGTTATATGGGTTTGCCTTACCGCGGAATTTATTCGGCATCGAAAGGAGCTTTGGAACTGATTACCGAATCAATACGAATGGAGGTAAAACCTTTTAATATCCGAGTTACCAATGTGGCTCCGGGTGATTTTGCAACCGATATTGCAGCTCGACGTTTTCATGCTCCGGTTTTAGATCAATCGCCATACAAAGAAATTTACAGTCAGCAGCTTGCTACAATTAACGAGCACGTGAATCATGGAGGCGATCCTATAGAAATGGCAAAGGCGATTGATGCAATCATTCAGACAAAAAATCCAAAAGTTCATTATAAAGTAGGCGCTTTTATGCAGAAATTTTCTAT
>CAMLFV010000013.1 GCA_946479395.1 uncultured Flavobacterium sp.
CAGGTTCTGTTGGAATAGGCTCACTTAATAGCATTAAGAATAAATCGATTCGTTTACCACAAGGAACACAAATTGATCCAAATGGTTTTTATAAGTTGAGTAATGATACAGATTGGAAAAAAATTATTAGTAATGAAGCTAATTTTTTCTATGTACTACAAAAAAATGACAATACGTTGTGGGGTGTATCTTATAATGGGTATAATACTGGTGGTTTAGGAACAGGTAGTAATGTAAACGGAATGGATTATTTTACTGACTATATACAATTAGGCACTGAAACTTGGAAAGATATTAGTATAACAGGAAATAATTTTTTAGGCATACAAACGGATGGTTCACTGTGGTACTCAGGTGCTGGTATATTTGGAGCACCATACACTCACATGAATACAAATATACGCACTAAAATAGGTACTAATAATAATTGGAAAAGCGTTTCCGGATCAATAGGAGTCGGGTTATCTAGGGGGTTTTGGCTTACAAAAAATGACAATTCACTATCGTATTTTGGTGATAATACAAATTTACCATCTCAAATTTCGCCTGCCACTACACCTAAAGAGGTTTACTATTGTGGAAAAGCTTCCACTCACGAATATACTAATGAAATTAGTATTAATTTATATCCTAATCCGACTACCGATAAACTTTTTTGGTCCGCAGAAAGTGACATAATTAAAAAAGTAACCATTTATAACATTAACGGGAAAAAGATATTAGAACAAAATATTTCAGAAAACAGTATAAATATTTCACATCTTGCAAATGGCACTTATATAGTAAAATTAGAGACTAATAATGAAATTAGCTATCATTCAAAATTTATAAAAAAATAAGATTAAAACAGAAAACGTCCAAAGTTTAAACTTTGGACGTTTTATTTATGGTTCCCAAAAATGATCATTAAAATTCTGAACCGTATTTTCTTTGATTTTCACTCCTTCGTTTTCTAACAACTGTTGCATTAAATTGGTTCCTTGGAAATGATACTTGCCAGTAAGCAAACCTTTGCGGTTTACTACGCGGTGCGCCGGAACATCTTCGTGCATGCCAGAAGCATTCAAGGCATAACCAACCATTCGGGCAGATTTTGGCGCACCTATCTTTTTTGCAATAGCTCCGTAAGTTGTTATTTTTCCGTAGGGAATCTGTCTTACAACTTCATAAACCCGCTGAAAAAAATCCTTTTCCATTATTTATAAAACAGTTTGTACAAATTAATAACGGTAATGATTCCTGTTACGCAACCTAAAATTTTATTAATGTTTTTTAAGACAAAGTTCTCTTGTAACACCGCATTTTTAAACAAATTTATATAAAATATGAACGCTAAAAAAGATCCAATTAAAACACCAACCGTAAGCAAAATATTGCTTATATAGTTAATTTCATAAAAACTATTATTAACAGCGGTTATGGTTATAAAAACATAATAAAATATAGGAAACACGTTTATCAATGCCAACAAAATACCTTGTGTAAAACGTTTTCTTTTTTGTGTAATTTCAATTTCGTTATCGTCTCTTTTCTTTGGTTTTGACACAAAAAAATAGATTGTCAATATCAAGAAAACCACAAACCCAATTTCACGGATAATGTTGGTAATAAAAACGCTTCGATCAATAATTTTTGCAAAAAATACCGCCAAATAGGTTTGTAAAGCAATGATAATAAAAGTGCCCAGCATAAAGCTGTAGGCGTTTTTCATTCCTTCCCTTTTAGAAATTTTTACTACCGTAGCATTTAAAATACCAGGAAGTAATGTTCCAAACACAGAAGCGCCAAGCCCTGTTAAAAAAGGAAGGATATAATTCATTACTTAAGCTGGAATTTAATATACGTGATGGGCTTGTTCTGCTCTAAATACTGCGATTCGTAAAAAGTTTGAATACCTGTTACCATTTCCGGAGCACCTTCGTTTCTATACACATTGTGGTTCGCGTACAACACTTTGTGCCCTGCACCATGCAATAAACCTAAAGTATAACCGTGCATAAATTCGCTATCGGTTTTTAGGTTAATGATACCCTCTTCTTTTAGGATATTTTTGTATCGAGCCAAAAATTCTTCGTTTGTTAAACGGTGCTTGGTACGTTTGTATTTAATTTGCGGATCGGGAAAAGTAATCCAAATTTCATCGACTTCATTTGTTCCAAAACAATTTTCAATCAGTTCGATCTGCGTGCGTAAAAAGGCTACATTCGGGATATTTTCTTCAACAGCCGTTTTAGCACCACGCCAAAAACGCGATCCTTTTATATCAACACCGATAAAGTTTATGTTTGGATAACGACGCGCCAGTTCTACCGAATATTCGCCTTTACCGCAACCTAATTCTAAAACAATTGGATTATTGTTTTTAAAAACTTCTTTATTCCAGTTGCCTTTTAAATCAAAGGCATCATTCATAACCTCATCTCTATTCGGCTGATATACATTTGAAAACGTTTCGTTTTCTCTGAAGCGTTTCAATTTATTTTTACTTCCCACTTTACAAAATTTTGGTAAAAATAATACATTTTTTTGGTATCAATAGATAACCTCGGGAATAGAAATCTTTTAAAACGAATTATTCTTTATATTAGCATTTATAATGAAATTTATATATGTTTCCGACTGACAGCGAATTTAGATTACTATACTTTTTATATTTTTTGATATTTGCATATATCATTTATCAAATTATAATAAACAAAAGATCAAATCAAATAAGATTATCGTTAATAATTATAGTAAGTATATTTTTAAATATGATTTTCTACTTAAATCCGGAAAATTTTGAAGAAGGCGGTTCATTAGTAGTTTTATTCTATTCGGGAATCATCTTTTTAGGAACAACAATAAGTACATTCATCAATCAAATAATCTCAAAAAAGCGAGTAAACTCTAAAATATAAATTCATAAAAAAAGCTGTTATTTTTTAACAGCTTTTTCTATAGTAAACGAAAATTCAGACCCTACACCTATTTTACTTTCTACGTAAATATGCTCGTTGTGGGCTTCTATAATGTGTTTTACAATGGACAGACCTAATCCGGAACCTCCAATATCGCGCGATCGACTAGAATCGGTTCTGTAAAAACGTTCAAACAAACGGGAAATATGTTTTTTTTCTATTCCGTAACCATTGTCGGTTATACGAATAAGGAGTTTTTTATCGGTTAAGCTTTCTATTGATACTTCGGTTGTACCATTATCTTTACCGTATTTTATGGAATTATCGACCAAATTTAAAACCACTTGATTGATTTTTTCTCGATCACCATTCACGAAAATTGATCTGTAATGATCTTTATCAAACATTAAGGTGATGTCTTTTTTATCAGCTTTCATTTCCAAAAGATCAAAAACATTTTGAAAAAGCTCAATAATATCAAAAGTTTGAATGTTCACTTTTAATTCGTTTGTTTCTAATTTGGTAATCATATCCAAATCGTTCACAATATCAATTAATCGTTCAATACCTTTATCGGCACGTTCCAGATATTTTTTACGGATTGCTTTGTCTTTCACACCACCATCTAACAACGTAGAAACATAGCCTTGCACAGTAAACAAAGGCGTTTTAAGTTCGTGTGCTACGTTACCAATAAACTCGCGACGGTATTCTTCTTGTACTTTCAACGATTCAATTTCTACTTTTTTATCGGTAGCAAATTTGTTTACTTCGTACATCAGCGTTTGCATATCGGTAGTTACCGGTTGGTTTCGCAAAACCGATTCGTCTAAAATACTTACTTCTTTATATATTTTTTGAATGCGGCGGTAAATAAAACGTTCCACCCTGTATTGCAACACAAAAAAGCAAAACGCAAAAAACAGTAACGTAAATGTTACTGTAAAAAGCCAGTTTATTTGGAAAAATAAATATTGCAGTGCAATTAGCAAAAGTGCACTAAAAAGCACAATAACCAATGACGATTTTAATGCAAATTTGTAAGATTTACGGTATTTTATACCCATTAAACTTCTAATTTATAACCTACGCCTTTTATGGTTTTAAATAAATCGTCGCCAATTTTTTCGCGTAGTTTTCTTATGTGTACATCAATTGTTCTACCGCCAACAATTACTTCGTTACCCCAAACTTTGTCTAAAATTTCTTCGCGTTTAAACACTTTTCCTGGTTTTGAAGCTAAAAGATAAAACAATTCAAACTCTTTACGTGGTAAAATAATTTCGGTTTTGTCTTTTATAATTTTATATTCTTCGCGGTTAATTTCTATATCGCCAATTTTTAAAACATCTTCTACCGAAATATCTTCTTTTACACGGCGCAACAATGCTTTTACTTTACTAACCAGTAATTTTGGTTTAATTGGTTTTGTTATGTAATCATCGGCACCTACGTCAAACCCGGCAACTTGCGAATAATCTTCGCCGCGAGCGGTTAAAAAGGTAATAATGGCGCTGTTTAGTTCGGGCATTTTTCGCATGTTTTCGCATGTTTCAATACCATCCATTTCGGGCATCATTACATCAAGAATAACCAAATTAGGCGTTTCTTTTTTTGCAATTGCTAATGCTTCTTTACCATTTTTGGCTGTGAATACCTGATAATTTTCGGCTTCTAAGTTAAAACCTACAATTTCTAAAATATCCGCATCATCATCAACTAATAAGATTTTAATATCCTTATTTTTCATTTGTTTTGTTGTTGTTTCGGTTGTAAAATTAAAGATAAATAAAAAACAAACAACCGCTTAACAATTATTTAATGTACTAACAATTTCTTTACAAAAACCCAACACTTTCGTAAAAAAGCTGTAACGTTTCAATAACTTTTAGATAATTCCTTTGCAACGAAAATTTATAACAACAATATAATGAAATTAAATTTTTTGGCAGCAGCGTTATTATTTGGAGTAGTGACTTATGCACAGGATACAAAAACGATTAAAGGCCACATTTACGATACAGCTAACAACAACGAACCTTTGGCGTATGCAACAGTGATGTTACAAAACACATCAATTGGGGCAGAAACTGATGAAAATGGGTATTTTGAAATTGAATGCGAGCAAGGATCATATTTGTTAGAAGCATCGTACACCGGGTATCAAACCTTTGTTTTACCTTATGATACAGGAAGTGCTAACGAAGTAAACATCAATCTTACACCCGAAGAAGCCAATTTAGACGAGTTGGTTATTACAGTTAACAACAGAAAATCATCGGAAACAGCTTTATTAAGCGAACAACGTAAATCTTTAGAAATAAAACAGCAAATTGGCGCACAAGAACTTTCTCGTAAAGGTGTAGGCGATGTTGCTGCGGCAGTTGCAAAAACAGCAGGTATTTCTCAGCAAGAAGGCAGCAACAACGTTTATGTGCGTGGTTTGGGTGATCGCTACAACTCTACAACTTTAAACGGATTACCGGTTCCATCGAACGACCCAGAAAAAAAGAACATTAATTTAGAATTATTTTCAACGGATATTGTGGAATATATTTCAATTGACAAAACCTTCAACTCTAGAAATACCGGAGATTTTGGTGGTGGAAATGTAGATATCTTATCAAAAGATTTTAAAGACAGTGGTTTGTTCGAAATTGAACTGGGTGCGCAAGCAAACACCAACGCTTTAAGCAAAGGCAGCGATTTTGTACTTCCACAAGGGCCTAGCAAAATGGGTTATGCATCTTACGGAAAACCTAACAATCCCTTTAGTGGGTATCATTTCCAAAACAGTTTACAACCAGAAAGCGCAGGGCCAATTGGTGGAAACTTTGGTTTAAAAGCAGGAAAATCGTTCTTTATTGGCGAAACCGGTAAATTAAATTTATTTGCTACAGCAAGTTTTGATAACGGTTTTACTTACAGAGAAGGTATTAACCAAAGTGCCAGTGCGCAAGGAGCCAAATTAAAATCGTTCTATCAAGAAAAATTTACACATACCACTAATACTACCGGTATGTTTAATGCTAATTATCATGTGAACGATAACCACCGTTTGGCTTATAACATTTTATACATAAATTCATCTGATTTATCAAGAGATACATATGAAGGAATGGATCGCGATTTTGACGGAGATCATGATGAATTATTGGTTCAACGTGGCACATTCACTCAAAACACTTTGTTAATCAACCAATTATTAGGTAATCATACCTTAAACGAAAAATTAGGTTTTGACTGGGCGTTGTCTTATAACACCATTGAAAGCGATATGCCAGACAGAACACAAAATAAAACATTTTACTGGAATGATATTGATGGTTACAATTTAGCAAATAGAACACCTACCGATAACCACCGTTATTTTCAAAATCTTAAAGAACACGAAATAGCAGCAAACTTAGCATTAAATTATAAATTAGGTGTTGATGAAAACGGTAACGAAAAAGGAAAAGTAACTGTTGGATACAACGGTCGTGTTAAAAAACGTGATTTTGAAGCGATACAATACAACTTTCGTTTACCCGATATAGTAACAAACCCTGATAATAGATATATTGTTGATCCTAATAATCTAGATAACTTTTTTAACCAGCAAAATTTTGAAAACGGCTTGTTTCGTATAGAAGCTTTTGCAAACGATACACCACAAACTTATAACGGAGAACAAAATATACATGCCGGTTTTGCAAATTTAGAATACCGTTTAACCGATAAGTTCAGTGCAGTTGTTGGTTTACGTTACGAAAAAATTGACCAATTGGTTAAATGGAGAACACAGTTAGATGCCGATCAAAAATCTAACGAATTTAAACGTAACGAATTTTTACCTAACCTTTCGTTAAAATACGCACTATCAAGCGTACAAAATTTACGTTTGGCAGCAAGTAAAACCTACACTTTGCCTCAGTTTAAAGAACGTGCCCGTTTTATTTACGAGGATGTAACCGAAATTAAAGTAGGTAACCCGTATTTATATCCGTCACAAAACTACAACTTAGATTTAAAATGGGAGATTTTCCCAATGAACGATGAAGTAATTTCGGTAGCCGCTTTTGGTAAATACATACAGGATCCTATCAACGAAATTACCATGGCATCATCTACCAACGATATTACTTGGGTAAATATTGGAGATAAAGGATATGTGTACGGAGCTGAATTTGAAATTAAGAAAAGACTTTTTGATTTTGGCGGAATAAACACGAACAACGTTTTTGGTGGATTAAATATATCATATATGAAAACAAATCAGGAAATTGACGCAGAAAAAATCAGACGCGAAACTAACGGATTGATTAATACCAATTTTGATTTTGACCGATCGTCGTTCACAGGTGCTTCTGATTTATTATTGAATGCCGATGTTTCTTACGTTACCGAATGGAACGAAGGCAGAGGAATGACCGCTACTGTTGCATACACACATTATTCTGACCGTTTGTACGCTTTAGGTGTAGAAAGCAAAGGTAATTTAATTGACAAAGGCATGGGAAGTTTAGATTTTATCTTAAAAACAAAAATCCATAAAAACTTCGCCCTTGATTTTGCAGCACGCAACATTTTAAATCCTGAATTCCGCAGAATACAAGACAACGCTTCAGGTGCAATAGATGCCGTTACGTATAAAAGAGGAGCCTTCTTTAGTTTAGGTGCAAAATATACATTTTAACAACACATTCATTACATACGCTTAACACACATTAAAGTATTAATATACAACTTTGTATCAAATAAAATAACTAATTATTTAAAGAAAATGAAAAAGCCAATTTCAAAACTATTTAGCTTAACATTATTATCATTAACATTAGCAGCAACAGCAGTTTCTTGTTCAAGTGACGATGCAACTCCAGAAGTAGAACAACCAACTTCAGAGTTTAAAGTAGACCGTAACAATTTAACAGGCGAAATTAAAAGTGGTCACGTAACATTAACAGACGGAACTTATAAATTAACCGGAAAACTAATCGTAGCTAACGGTGCAAAATTAACCATTAAAGCAGGTGTAAAAATTGAAGCTACAGCATTAGGCGCAGGTCAGTTTGATGCAGTTCGCTACATTGCTGTTGCACAAGGTGGACAAATTTTTGTTGAAGGAACTTCAACTAACCCGGTAATTATGACTGCAGAAGAAAAAGCGCCAGGTAAATGGGGTGGATTGGTAATTTGTGGAAAAGCACCTATTAACAAAGGAGCTACAGCAACTGCAGAGGTTTCTGAATTAACTTATGGTGGATCTGATGCGAACGATAACTCAGGATCTATCAAATATTTAAGAATCGAATATTCTGGATACTCTTACAACGCAGATAAAGAATTCAACGGTCTTTCTATGTTCGGTGTTGGTAAAGGAACAACTATTGATTATGTACAGATTCACGATGGATCAGACGATGGTTTTGAGTGGTTTGGTGGTACCGTTGATGCTAAACACTTAGTTGTTACAAATTTCCATAGTGAAGTAGGTGATGATTTATTTGACTGGACAGAAGGTTGGAACGGTTTAGGTGAAAACTGGTACGGAAAAAGAACAAATGGTGGTAACCGTGGTATCGAAGCAGACAACAACTCTAACAACCACACAGCGGCACCAATTGCTAACCCAACTATTAAAAACTTAACGTTAATTGGTAACAACGGCGGTAGCGAAAACCAAGCAATGAAATTACGTGTAGGTACTAAAGGATCTCTTGATAACGTTGTATTAAGCAACTTTGGAACAGGTTTCGATGTGGAGCACGACGAAGGAATTAGCTACGTAGCAAGTGGTGAATTAAAAGCAACTCGCGTTAAATTTGATAACGTTGCAACAAAATCTAAAGGAAAGAAAACCGACGGAACTGCTGCAGATGTAAGCGCAATTTTCACAGAAGATGCTACAGCTACAGGCGCAGGTAATGGAACAGCAACCCCAACTTGGGCAACTGGTTGGACAGTAGGTTTATAATAAATTTCAAAATAGTTTACTGTCACAGTTTAAGTCAGTTTGTCATATTAAAAAATCGTGTATCCATGTCATACCGTGCGAAGTCGAGGTATCTAACAACTTAAAAAAACAGTAAATCAGTTAAAATCTTCATAAATAACCTCAATTTTTTATTGAGGTTATTTTTTTGGTATTTTATTTGATATTTATTTTATATATTTACTTATTCAATTTAAAGTTATGAAAGAAAAATACCTATATATATTCTTACTGTTAATAACAATAAGCTTTTCTGCGCAGGCACAAACAGCCAAAAACAGTGGAGTAGCAGACCAAGTTAAAACCGAGAATACGTTAGATAAAGTTCAGATTTATCCGAACCCTGTTACCAGCGGTAAAATTTATATTAACGCAGAAACCACCTCAACCAAAACTATTGAGTTGTACGACATGTTGGGTAAAAGAATTGTTTTTACAGAAATGAACGGTTACCAAAAAGAGTTAAACGTAACCAACCTAAAAGCGGGTGTTTACATTTTAAAACTGTCCGAAAAAAATAACAGCATTACACGCAAAATTGTAATAAAATAACAACTAAGCCTGCATTTATGCGGGCTTTTTTAATGGAAACAATTTAATAACATACACATTTTTACGGTTTAAAAAATTACCGTAACTTTGCATAGTAAAATTTAAAAGCAATTTAGATATGAAAAAAATCTACACTTTAGTTACAATTATTGCAGCTTCTTTTGCTGCGAATGCGCAAACTCCATTAAATATTGATGGTAGTTTGGAGAATTGGACAGACGGAACAACATCTCCTGCTGGTTGGTTTATGAATGCTTCACAACTTACTAGTGGCACCATATCTAAACAAACTACAGGTGCTCAAGATGGAACAATTTTTGTAAAGATTGATGCTCCTACTACTTCATACAATTCAGCAGGATTAGCAGACATAACAGTAGTTCCTGGTCAAACTTATACTATCTCTTATTACTATAAGGAAATAAATAATGATAATGCTCGTTTAAGACATTGGGGACAATGGAGAGATACAAGTGGTGCAATTAGTCCAACAGGAGCAGATGATTTCCAACCAACAACTTATATTGAAGATACTAATGGACAATGGACTATGGTAACTGCAACATCAACTGCACCAGCAGGAGCAACAATTTTGAGATTTAACTTCCGTGTTTATCCACAAAATAGCACTAATGGAGGTTCTTTTGGAATTGACAATGTTGCTTTGGTAGAAGGTACAACAGCTTCAGTTAAAGAAAACAACATTGAAGGTTTAAACATTTTCCCTAACCCAGCAAACGATGTTTTAAACATTACATCAAACAGTACTTCTGATAAAAATGTGCAGTTATTTGATTTAACAGGTAAAAAAGTTTTAGATGTTACTACAATTTCTCAAGTAAATGTTTCTACATTAAAAGCAGGTATTTATGTAGCTAAAATCAATGAAGCTGGTAAAACGGCTACACGTAAAGTTGTTATTAAGTAATAGTTATCAAAACATAATTATTTGTAAAAGGGCGTAAAATACCATTTTTACGCCTTTTTATATTCCTATATTTTAATTATTTTTATCATTAAATATATTTTATCATGAAAAAAATTTACACACTTATTGCATTAGCAATTTCTTCATTGGGCTTTTCTCAGGTTCTTTTAACCGATGATTTTAATTACACAGGTGATTTAACGGCAAACGGTTGGACTGCACACAGCGGCGCTGGCACACAAGCTATTAACACAACTACTGGATTAACTTTTACAGGTTATGCAGGGTCAGGTATTGGTAATGCAGCAAACCTTGACAACAATGGTGAAGATGTTAATAAAACATTCACTACTCAAACAACAGGTACGCTTTATGTAGCCTTTATGTTACAAACTAATGCCACTAATTCAGCAGGTTATTTTTTAAATTTGGGAGGTGCAACAATGGGTACAACCTTTTACGCCCGCTTATTTATTAACGCTACTGGTGATGGGATTGGAATTAGTGATGGTAGCACAGCACCAACAACATTAATACCTATAAGTGCTACCACGACACAACTTGTGGTTATTAAAAGAGATATTACAACAGGAATTACTGATTTACATGTATTTAATACATTACCTACTTCAGAACCAACAACTCCAGGTCAAACCTATACTGCGACAGCAAATATCGCAATAGGCTCTATCGCTTTAAGACAATATAACGCTTCACAAAACCAAATTATAGACGGTCTTAGAGTTGCTAATTCTTGGACAGATATTTTCCCTGCACCGGCAGAATTGACTGTTGACGCAACAGCTATTACAGCTTTAGATTATATAGAAAATAATGGTCCATCTGCTTCACAAAGTTTCGAAGTTTCTGGGGATAATTTAGATGGTACTGATGTTACAATTACAGCTCCAACAGATTTTGAAGTTTCTTTAGATGATATTACTTTTACATCAAACGTAACATTAACTGCTTTTGATGGTACTGCAACCGATGTTTATGTTCGTTTGGCTACGGGATTGGCATTGAATACCTATACAGGAGATGTTGAAATTGATGGCGGAGGAATTACAACACCTATTACAATTAATGTTTCAGGTGAAGTAACAAAAGATTTATCAACAAAAGAAAACAACATCGAAGGTTTAAACATTTTCCCTAACCCGGCGAACGATGTTTTAAACATTACATCTAACAATACTGCTGATAAAAACGTACAGTTGTTTGATTTAACTGGTAAAAAAGTATTAGATGTTACAACTGTATCTACAGTAAATGTTTCTACATTGAAAGCAGGTATTTATGTAGCAAAAATCAACGAAGCTGGTAAAACAGCTACTCGTAAAGTTATTATCAAATAATTTCTACTGAAATAGATCTTAAAAGCATCTCTTAACCGAGATGCTTTTTTTATTCGTAATTTTGTACTTTAAAACAAAAATCGTGTTTACACCAGAAGACATCATTTCCATACATACCACAAAAGAATTTCATAAAACGGCTATGAAAGTTTTCCGCTTTCAGTTTCAGCACAACGAAGTGTATCAAAAATACTGTTTGCTGTTAAAGAAAAGTCCGGAGAATGTAAAGCATCTTACCGAAATTCCTTTTTTACCTATTGAATTTTTTAAATCGAAAGATATATTAAGTTCGATAGATCCAATACAAACAACTTTTACAAGCAGTGGAACTACGGGAATGATCACATCTAAACACCACGTAACCGATTTAAGTTTTTACGAAGCCAGCTTTCGCAGTGCATTTTCAAAATTTTACGGAAATATTGAAGATTATGCTGTTTTGGCACTTCTTCCCTCCTATTTAGAACGAGAAGGCTCGTCGTTAATCTACATGGCAAAAGATTTTATTGAAGGATCAAATCATCCCGATTCTGGTTTTTACCTGCATAACTATATTGAACTCGCGAAGAAATTAATCGAATTAGATAACAGCGGGCAAAATGTGCTTTTAATTGGTGTTACCTACGCGCTGCTGGATTTAATTGAGCTGCAAAAGTTCCACCTTAAAAACACCATTATTATGGAAACAGGTGGTATGAAAGGCAAACGCAAAGAGATGATTCGCGAAGAACTGCATACGATTTTAGCCGAAGGTTTTGGTGTAGAGAAAATTCATTCGGAATACGGAATGACCGAGTTGCTTTCACAAGCTTATTCGTTTGGTGATGGTATTTTTGAATGTCCGCCTTGGATGGATGTTTTAATTCGCGATACCGAAGATCCGTTAACAATTATTGAAGATGGAAAAACAGGCGGTATTAATGTGATTGATCTGGCAAATATAAATTCGTGTTCGTTTATTGCTACGCAAGATTTAGGTAAGAAATATCCCGATTATTCTTTTGAAGTTTTGGGCCGATTTGATAATTCGGATATTCGTGGGTGTAATTTAATGGTTTATTAAATTATTTAAGATGTATAACTACAACAGGATTTGACTAAAATATGTATAGCTATTTTAGGACGGGGCACCGAAAATTTTTCTAAATCTCAACAGTAGGGATACTAAATAGATACTGTATGGATAAAGCATAGATAGTGCATAAATTACATTTTCGGCAAAAAGGTATAAAAATAGAAAATTCGACTATCTTTATATAAAATAGCCGAATTTTTTACTTTTTGTATAATACTGTATTTTGTTCCTGAAACCTACTTCTTTAATAGTTGCTCCATAAAGGTGATTTTTTCTTTTTCTGCCTGCAAAAGGCGTTCATACAATTTCTTGTTTTCATCGTACGCTTCAACAAGCTTGTCTAATGGATTGAAGGTTGGATTGTAATTGACTGTATTACTATAAAAAGGACTCTCATGAAAAGTACTATTTATTATGTTTAAAACCTTTTCATCAGAATATTCCTTAATCGCATTTTTCGGCACATCCAAGGCTTGTGCTATTTCATCTAACTTTAATTCATCCACTTCTTCCGTATTCTCTATAACCGACATTTTTTGCTGGCTGATACCAAGCAGTTCAGCAAGTGTTTCCTGTTTCATTCCCTTCATTTCACGTATTCTGCAGATGTTGCGCCCTATATGTTTTTTTGCAGTACTCTCCATAATTACAGTAATTGGTTACCCAAATATACGGAGTTATTTTTGTTCTACAAACTGTAACAATAAAGTCCTCAGCTTTCACTGAAGGTTTTATTGTTATTTTACGTTTAAAATAAAATAGTTTTTCTTGCCTTTTTGTAACAACACAAACTGATTGTTTATTAAATCGTTTGTTGATAAACTAAAACCTTCTTGAACTTTTTCACGGTTTACAGAGATCGAATTTTCTGCTAAAGCTCTTCTCGCCTCTCCGTTCGATTTCATAAAACCCGATTTAGTGTTTAAAACATCTACAATATCAATTCCTGCTTTTAAATCTTCCATAGAAATTTCGGCTTGCGGAACTCCATCGAAAACTTCTAAGAATGTTTTAGCATCTAATGCTTTTAAATCGTCTGCCGATGCATTTCCGAACAAAATTCCTGATGCTTTTACGGCATTTTCAAAATCTTCGCGCGAATGAACCATTACAGTTACTTCTTCTGCCAAACGTTTTTGTAACGGACGTAAATGCGGTGCTTCGTTATGTTCTGCTATTATTTTTTCGATTTCTTCTTTAGATAAGAAAGTAAAAATCTTGATGTATTTTTCTGCATCTGCATCAGCTGTATTCAACCAAAACTGGTAAAATTTGTACACTGATGTTTTATCGGCTGTTAACCAAATATTACCACCTTCGCTTTTTCCAAATTTAGAACCATCGGCTTTTGTGATTAACGGACAAGTCATTGCATAAGCTTTTGCACGCTCATCGTTATCAACATTCATACGGCGTACCAATTCTGTTCCCGTAGTAATATTTCCCCACTGATCGCTTCCGCCCATTTGCAACAAACAGTTGTATTCTTTATTTAGGTGGTAAAAATCGTATCCTTGAATTAATTGGTATGTAAATTCGGTAAAACTCATTCCGGCACCATCACTTTCAAAACGTTTTTTTACTGAATCTTTTGCCATCATGTAATTTACTGTAATGCGCTTACCTACATCGCGAGCAAAAGCAATGAACGAAAAATCTTTCATCCAATCGTAATTGTTTACTAAAACCGGTGCGTTATCATCTTTCGCATCAAAATCTAAAAAACGAGATAACAAAGCTTTTATTCCGTTTACGTTTTTAGTAAGCGTAGCTTCGTCTAACAAATTTCTTTCGTCTGATTTTCCTGATGGATCGCCAATCATACCGGTAGCACCACCAACCAAAGCGATTGGCTTGTGTCCGAAATTTCTTAAATGCTGTAATAAAATAATTGGTACTAAACTACCTATGTGTAATGAATCTGATGTTGGGTCGAAACCAATATATGCTGTAGTAGATTCTTTTGTTAATTGTTCTTCTGTTCCGGGCATCATGTCGTGAACAAGCCCGCGCCAGCGTAATTCTTCTACTAAATTTTTCATCTTTAAAATATTTTGTGCAAATATAGTATTTTCAAAAATAAAGAAAGCCACAAAAAATGTGACTTTACTAATTATTATTTGTTTCGGCGTAATGCTTTAAGTTCTTTTACGTTGATTACCGGGTTGAGTTTTTCTTCGGTTGAATCGGGTTTGGTAGCACGAACTTCTTCTAACTTTTTCTGAAGGCGTTTTTGAACCGAATCGTAAATCACCGCATACACATCGGGATCTTGTTGATAGATTTTTTGTGCTTTAATAAACTTTACACTATCAATACCGTGCTTTTTCAAAATCTGTTTGTAATCTACAACGTATTGAACGGTATCGCGTCTGTTTGCGGTATTGCGTGCACTTGACGATACAGTTAGATCATACAAAACATCTACCATTTTTCCTTGCGGAATTTCGGCTTTTTCTGTGTTTGAACAACTAACCAAAATGATTAAAAAAAATATTGAAACTAAATTTTTCATACTTTTATATATGTGTATTTAAACTTCTTTTACGCGTTTTCGTCGGTTCGAGCTTGTCGAGAACTCTACTTCTCGTTACGCTCCACTTTGCTACGCTATTCGAAGTGACGAATTATTATCTATTGAATAACAATCGTTTACCAAAACGTTCTTCGCTGATAACACCGTTTTCCATAACAATCTTTCCGTTTAAAACTGTTGACTGTACTTTTGTAGTAAAATCAACACCTTCAAAAGGCGACCAGCCGCATTTTGCCAACACGTTTTCTTTGGTAACCGTCCATTTTTCACTGTTTAAATCAACCAAAGCTAAATCGGCAAAGAAACCTTCTTTTACAAAACCACGTTTTTCTATTTTGAACAAAATTGCCGGATTGTGCATCATTTTTTGAACGACTTTTTCTAACGATATCTTTCCTGCTTTTGCAAATTCCAACATGGTAATCAACGAATGTTGAACCAACGGTCCGCCAGACGGAGCTTGAGAATATTTTTGCGATTTCTCTTCTAATGTATGCGGAGCATGATCGGTTGCAATAACATCGATACGATCATCTAACAAAGCTTCCCAAATTTTTTCTCGGTCACTTGCTGATTTTACCGCCGGATTCCATTTAATGAAATTTCCCTTGGTTTTATAATCTTCGTCTGAAAAATACAAGTGATGCACGCAAACTTCTGCAGTAATCATTTTTTCTTCTAACGGAATATCGTTTCTGAACAAATCGGTTTCAATTCCGGTGCTAATATGGAAAATATGCAAACGCGCGCCTGTTTTCTTCGCTAATTCAATTGCTTTTGAAGATGATTTGTAACACGCTTCGGCACTACGGATTACAGGATGTTGCGTTACCGGAATATCGTCGCCAAACTCTTCTTTTGCTTTTGAAAGATTTTCACGAATGGTTTGTTCGTCTTCGCAGTGAACGGCAATCAGCATTTTGGTTGATGAGAATATTTTCTCCAGAACTTCTTCATTATCAACCAACATATTTCCTGTTGATGATCCTAAAAACAATTTAATTCCGGCAACATTACGCTGATTTGTCTTTAAAACTTCCTCTAAATTATCGTTGGTTCCGCCCATCATAAACGAATAATTCGCATACGATGTATTGGCTGCAATTTGATATTTTTCTTCTAAAATTTCTTGCGTAACAGCGTTTGGAACCGTGTTTGGCTGTTCAATAAACGATGTAACTCCGCCTGCAATTGCTGCTTTAGATTCTGTTGCAATATTGCCTTTATGTGTCAATCCTGGTTCGCGAAAATGTACCTGATCATCAATCACTCCAGGAAAAATGTGCAATCCCGAAGCATCGATCACTTTATCGGCAGCAACCGTAATTTGTGTATCTATTTTAGAAATGATTTCGTTTTCGATAAAAATATCGGCTTTAAAAACTTTTCCTTCGTTAACTATGGTTCCGTTTTTAATTAAAAGAGTGCTCATTTATAATTTATTAAATAGTTTTTTAAATCGTAATTGTAAAACGCCCAGAACGGCTTCTTTAATAATACTGCCCGACATTTTTGATTTTCCTTTGGTTCGATCGGTAAAAATAATGGGCACTTCTACCAGCTTAAAGTTACGTGAAAATGCGCGATATTTCATTTCGATCTGAAAGGCGTATCCCACAAATTTAATTTTATCGAGATTAATCTGCTCTAAAACCGAACGATGATAACAAATAAAACCCGCCGTGGTATCCATAACATTCATGCTGGTAACAAAACGCACGTAAACCGATGCAAAGTACGACAATAATACGCGACTTAACGGCCAGTTCACCACATTTACGCCTTTTACGTAGCGCGAACCTATAGAAACATCGGCTACATTTTTACACACTTCCAACAATTTTGGTAAATCGTTTGGATTGTGCGAAAAATCGGCATCCATTTCAAAAATATATTCGTATTGATGCTTTAACGACCATTTAAAACCAGCTACATAAGCAGTTCCCAGTCCGTTTTTCTTTAATCTTTTCTTTAAGAAAATCCTATCAGGGAATTCTTCTGCAATTTGTAATACTTTCTGCGAAGTTCCGTCAGGCGAATTATCATCAACCACCAAAACATCAATGGGTGTGTCCAAATTCATAACCGCACGTAAAATATCTTCGATATTTTCTATTTCGTTAAAAGTAGGTATTACAACTATATTTTGCTTCATAAAAAAATATTGCTCAAATGTAGCTTTTTTTAAATGTAGTTTTCTTAATAAAATTAAAAGGTTTTATTCCGCATAAAATTAGTATTTTTACAGCGTTTATGGAAATAGATTTTTTAGATAGAAACAATTTTTCTCTTGATTGGGCAACGGTTTTACTTACAATAACCTTTGCCACAATTGTTATTACCCGACTTACGTTTCCAAACCGGTTTGATGATTTTATAAAACTGGCTTTTTCTAATAAATATCTTTCTACGTACCGCGACAGCAATAATATGAAAAGTGGTTTTACCATAAGTATGTTTTTTGTACAAATGGTCTCGTTTAGTCTGTTTGTGCATTATATAATAAGCCTTACCGGTTTTTCTAGCCTAACTTATTTCCCAACGTATCTGCGTATTTTAAGCATTCTGCTATTTTTTGTTCTTGTGAAATACTTTGTAGAAAAGATTATTGCGGTTTGTTTTAATATGGAAGAATTTGCCGAACAGTACAATTTGGTTAAGGTTAGTTACCGATCTTATTTAGGATTACTATTACTACCTGTTGTTGCCATTTTATTTTACAACCGTTTTTCGTTTGATTATTTTATATGGGTAGTATCGGGCGTTTTCGTGTTATTTAACACCATTTTGTTTATTCTTCTCTTAAAAAACTATCAAAAAGTATTTAGTCAGTTTTTGTTTTATTTTATTTTGTATCTTTGCACCTTTGAAATAGCACCCTACGTTATCTTATATAACTGGTTTGTTATATCTAAGACCTAAAGCACAAATACCATGAAAGTGAAATCAATTTTGGTGTCGCAACCAGAACCTAAAGTGGAGAATTCTCCGTATTTCGACATACAGCAGAAATACAAAGTAAAAATTGACTTTAGACCTTTCATTCACGTTGAAGGTGTAAACGCCAAAGAAGTGCGTCAACAAAAAATTGACCTAAACAACTATACCTCTATTATTCTTACAAGCAAAAACTCTGTAGATCATTATTTCAGAGTTGCAGAAGAAATGCGTTTTAAAGTTCCTGAAACAATGAAATATTTCTGTCAGTCCGAAGCTATTGCTTATTACCTGCAGAAATACGTTGTTTACCGTAAACGTAAAATTTATGTTGGACAGAAAGATTTTGCTGATTTATCGCCACTTATTAAGAAATTTAAAGACGACAAGTTTTTATTGCCGGCATCGGACAAATTAAATGATGATGTTCCACAAACCCTTAATGATTTAGGTGTAAACTGGACACAAGGAATATTTTTCCGTACAGCAATGAGTGATTTGTCTGATTTAGCTGATGTAAAATACGATGTTTTATGCTTTTTCAGTCCAACCGGAATTAATTCGTTGTTTAAAAACTTCCCCGATTTTGTTCAAGACAACACAAGAATTGGTGTTTTTGGAAGCACAACAAAGAAAGAAGCCGAACTTTTTGGTTTACGTGTCGATATTATGGCACCAACACCCGAAGCGCCATCAATGACAATGGCTATCGATCAATATCTAGCAAAAGTTAACAAATAACATATAAAAGCCTCTTCGATTGAAGAGGTTTTTCATTTTTAAAAAATAATTTAATTGACTATCAGGAACATTATACCAAAATATAATTGATCTACATCTACAGATAGCCGTCCCTTCGAGTAGATTTTCGTAATGAAATGGAGGAAAATTGTATCGAGAAGTTTTATATTGAAAGTTCTCGACAGGCTCGAACTGACGAAAGCTTGATAATTCTATTTTTGGTATAAACTTTCCGATAATCATTTAATTTTATTGAAAATTAATCATTTGTTGTTTTAGCTTCAATATCTATTTTACCGGACGATAAATGAACAGGATCCATATATGTCATATCAAACGGATCAGCTGATCTATGTACATAACCTTCAAAACTTCCTGTTATTCTGCCGTTTTCCATTTTTAAATCTATGTTAAAAGGCGAACCGTGTTCTGACATAATATATTGATAAACATAGGCATATACATTATAGGGATATTCTGATCCCGGTTTAAAAGATGTAAACTCAATACCGGCAAATTCCACATTATTTTTAAAATCGGTTTTAAATAATAACAGTACTCTGTTTTTATGTTTTTCGTCAATAACAATTTCAGCTTCTGCAAAAAAACCAATCAGTTCTCTGTTTTCATTCGTGTATTTACCGTGATGAAAGTTTTTAAAATCAAACTGTTTACCTTCATATCCCAGCGAAACAACATCTTTAGATTCTGGCGTTTGTAGAGCTATTGCATCATCATTACTACACGCAGCAATCATTATACAACTAAATAGCAGTAAAAATTGTTTAACTATTTTCATAATCTTTTTTTATTGTTATTATGATAAATATAATAATTTATTTTCTATTGAAACTAATTTGTGAACTTCTAATTTAGAATCAGTTTAAGTTTCTAACTTTCTTATTTTCGTAATTTTGCAGTTTAAAAAACTAACAACAAAAATGATTGATTTTCTATATCAGGATTCGTATCCTGTACAAAAAGATGATACACAGTATCGTAAAATTTCTTCAGATTACGTAAAAATTGAAAACTTAGGAGATCGCGAAATTTTAACGGTTGATCCGAAAGGATTGGAATTATTGGCAGAAACAGCAATGACCGATGTTTCGTTTATGCTACGTACTTCGCATTTAGAAAAATTACGTGCTATTATTGATGATCCCGAAGCGACAGACAACGACCGTTTTGTTGCTTACAATTTATTACAAAATGCAGCTGTGGCTGTTGGCGGCGAATTACCATCGTGTCAAGATACAGGAACGGCAATTGTAATGGCAAAAAAAGGCGAAAATGTTTATACCGGAATTGATGATGCAGAAGCGTTATCAAAAGGTATTTTCAACACGTATATCAACAAAAATTTACGTTATTCTCAAATCGTTCCAATTTCAATGTTCGAAGAGAAAAACTCAGGATCAAACCTTCCTGCACAAATAGACATTTATTCTAAAAAAGGAAATTCGTACGAATTCCTGTTCCTTGCAAAAGGCGGCGGATCGGCAAATAAAACTTTCTTATATCAACAGACAAAATCGTTATTAAACGATAAATCGTTAGAAGCTTTCATAAAAGCAAAAATCATGGATTTGGGAACGGCTGCTTGTCCACCCTATCACTTGGCGTTGGTTATTGGCGGAACTTCTGCCGAAGCAACATTAGCAACCGTTAAAAAAGCATCTGCGGGATATTACGACCACTTACCAACAACTGGAAACATGGCGGGACAAGCGTTTCGCGATTTGGAATGGGAAAAACGCATACAGCAAATTTGCCAGGAATCTGGTGTAGGTGCGCAATTTGGCGGTAAATATCTGGTGCACGACGTTCGTGTAATTCGTTTGCCACGCCACGCAGCATCTTGCCCCGTTGGTTTGGGTGTTTCCTGTTCTGCCGATAGAAATATCAAAGGAAAAATTACTGCTGATGGTATTTTTGTAGAACAGTTAGAAACAAATCCTGCGAGATTATTGCCAGAAACGGCTCCGCATTTAGAAGAACCGGTACATATTGATTTGGATCAGCCAATGGATCAGATTTTGGCAGAATTAACCAAACATCCAATCAAAACCCGATTAATGTTAAACGGAACCGTTATTGTTGCCCGCGATATTGCACATGCAAAAATCAAGGAAATGCTGGATAACGGCGAACCAATGCCGGAATATTTTAAAAACCACCCAGTTTATTACGCAGGACCTGCAAAAACTCCGGAAGGAATGGCTTCAGGATCTTTTGGACCAACAACTGCAGGACGTATGGACAGTTATGTTGATTTATTTCAAGAAAACCGTGGATCTATGATTATGTTGGC
>CAMLFV010000014.1 GCA_946479395.1 uncultured Flavobacterium sp.
TTTTATTCCGGTTTTTCATCGACTGAAAGTTTACACAGCTTACGAGTTTTTAGAAGAACGTTTCGATTTAAAAACTCGGACTTTAGCTTCAGTCATTTTCCTAATTCAGCGAAGCATTGGTACAGGAATCACTATTTATGCGCCGGCAATTATTTTATCGTCGATCTTAAATTGGGATCTAACCTTTATCATTGTATCAATTGGTATTGTAATTATTTTTTACACTTATTTTGGTGGAACAAAAGCATTAAACATCACTCAGAAACAGCAGGCATTTGTAATAATGGCAGGAATGTTTTTAACGTTCTTCATTATTTTGTTTCGATTGCCAGAAGAAGTAAATTTTGTAAACGTTTTTAATGTAGCTAAAATTGAAAATAAGTTAGAATTACTTAATTTTTCGACCGATTTTACTGAAACATACACACTTTGGAATGGTTTAACGGCAGGTTTCTTTTTAATGTTGGCTTACTTTGGAACCGATCAATCGCAGGTTGGTAGATATCTTTCCGGAAAAAGCATCAAAGAAACGCAAATGGGCTTGTTAATGAACGGAATTTTAAAAGTGCCTATGCAGTTTTTTATTCTATTGGTTGGTGTTATGGTTTTTATCTTTTTCCATTTTTATCAGGCGCCGTTGCACTTTAATCCGGTAAATACATCGAAAGTTTTAAATTCTGAATATCAAGCGGAATACCGAAATTTAGAAATTGAACTGAAAGATTTATTAAATGAAAAGAAAGAAGTTACC
Source organism: uncultured Flavobacterium sp. (assembly GCA_946479395.1). The sequence continues at coordinate 752 of CAMLFV010000014.1, forward strand.
CAAATTTACACAGGGCAATTAAACCAAGGCTATGAAAACGAAATGCTTGAAGAAAAGCTGGTTTCTTTAAACGAAAACGAAGTTAAATTACGCCAAGATGCACGCGATATCATTACAAAAGTAGACAGTAAAGCCGAAACAAACGATAAAGATTATGTGTTCATCTATTTTATATTGAATTATCTGCCACACGGAATTATCGGATTTTTATTGGCGATGATATTTTCGGCAGCTATGTCAAGCTCCGCATCAGGATTATACGCTGTGGCATCAAGTTCTGCAATTGATATTTACAAAACCTATAAACCAAACCAAACCGAACAACATTACCTAAAAGCCACAAAATATTTGGTCATTTTCTGGGGAATCATCTGTATTTTGGCAGCTTGTGTTATTACTTTGTTTGAAAATTTAATTCAGTTGGTAAACATCATCGGATCCATTTTCTACGGAACTGTTTTAGGTATCTTTTTAATAGCATTCTTTTTTAAATACATTAAAGCAAAAGCAACTTTTTGGGGAGCATTATTAGCGCAACTATTAGTTATCTACATTTATAATTTAGATGTAATAAGCTACATGTGGCTAAACCCAATTGGCGTATTTTTAGTAATAATTATAGGCTTTATATTACAATTAGTATTCCGCAAAAAAAATCGAACTTAAATAGTTCGATTTTTTTATGTTATCAAATGTAAAACATATCATTTCTAAAACATAAATTTAATGTTAAGTACATTTCTTCATAACATTAAGTTAACACAACAGAACACTAATGTTAATAGATTTGCAGCAGAAAAATACAACGTAACAACAATGAAGATTTTTAAAGTACTAGCACTAGCTTTGTTAACCTGCAGTCAGTTAAGCGCTCAAGAAACAATTAACGATTCAATAGCAAAACCAGCTAAGAAAGAAAAAGAATGGTTTAACTCAATAAAACTACGTGGTTATGCACAAGTGCGTTACAACCGCTTAATGGAAACCAACCCTGATTTAGGTTGTGAGCAATGTGATAAATCGTGGGGAGATGAAGGCGGTTTCTTTTTAAGACGAGTACGTTTAGTATTTTACGGACAAATCTATAAAAACGTTTACTTCTATCTACAGCCCGATTTTGCCAGTTCGGCGAGTAGTACAGGATTACATTTTGGACAGTTACGTGATGCGTATTTTGATATAGGTTTCGACAGAAAAAATGAGTTCCGTGTGAGATTGGGACAAAGTAAAATACCTTTCGGATTCGAAAACATGCAATCAAGTCAAAACCGTTTGCCTTTAGACCGTAACGATGGTATAAACAGTGCTTTTTCTAACGAACGTGATTTGGGAGCGTTTTTCTATTGGGCACCTGAACGTGTTAGAAAAATTTATTCAGATGTTGTAAAAAATAATTTCAAAGGATCGGGCGATTATGGTGTGTTTGCATTTGGTGCTTTTAACGGACAAACGGCTAACAAACCCGATTTAAACAACAATTTACACGTTGTTGCCCGTGCATCGTATCCGTTCGAAATTGGTGATCAAATCATAGAACCTGGAATTCAAGCATATTCTGGTCGTTGGGTAATGCCCGAATCATCGGTTAGCGACGGCGTTACTACAACACACGATGCCAATCATACCGATCAGCGTGCTGCGGCATCATTCATCCTTTATCCAAAACCATTCGGTATTCAGGCAGAATATAACATTGGTAAAGGTCCTGAATTCAATAAAGAAACCAATACCATCGAAACCAAAAGTCTTGAAGGTGGTTACGCAACCTTATCATACCGATTGCAGCATAACGATCAATACATTTTCCCATTTGCCCGTTATCAGTATTATAAAGGTGGAAAAAAACATGAAACCGATGCCCGAAGCTACAAGGTTAATGAAGTGGAATTAGGTGTTGAGTGGCAGTTGAACGAACATTTAGAAATTGTTGCCATGTACACCATTTCTAATCGTAAGTACGAAGATTTTGTCTTAAGAGACAACCATCAAAAAGGAAATCTGCTACGTTTACAGGCACAGATAAATTTCTAAAATATTTAATAAGAGTTCGAAGTGTTTATTCACTTCGAACTTTTTATTTATACCTTTGTAAAAAATAAAATTCATGTCAAGTAACTATATAGCGTATCATTTTAAAATAGAACCAAAAGATCCAGGAGCCGAAATTTTATTGGCAGAATTAGGTGAATTACCATTTGATAGTTTTGTTGAAACCGAAGAAGGTTTATCGGCTTACATTCCATCAAACGATAACTCAATCGATTTATTGAACGATATTTACATTTTAAACAATCCTGAATTTAGTATTTCATTTCAAACCGAAGAAATCGAACAAGTGAATTGGAACGAAGAATGGGAAAAAAACTTCGAACCTATTAATGTAGATGATCTTTGTTATGTACGAGCGCCTTTTCACGAAGCAAAAAATGTTCCTTATCAAATCGTTATTGAACCTAAGATGAGTTTTGGAACCGGTCACCACGAAACCACTTTTATGATGATGAAACATTTGTTGAATATAGATGTTACCGATATGGAAGTGTTAGATATGGGGTGCGGAACTGCTATTTTAGCAATTTTAGCTTTGATGAAAGGAGCCAAACATGCCGATGCTATTGATATTGACAATTGGTGTTATTTGAATTCAATTGAAAATACAGAACGCAATAATATTACAAACATTGACGTTTATGAAGGCGATGCAGAACTTTTGGCAGATAAAACAAACAAATACGATTTGGTTATAGCCAACATTAACCGCAATATTTTATTGAACGATATGGAAGCTTACGCCAAAACATTAAAAACTGGCGGAATCATTTTATTCAGCGGCTTTTATACCGAAGATATTGCTGCAATTGAAGAAGCTGCAAACCAACAAAATATGTTTTTAGATTTCCAGTTAGAACGAAATAACTGGGCGTCGTTAAAATTTATAAAAAAGTAAAAAATGAGTACAAAGGAACAAATTCTAGAAGAAGTAAAAATAGAAGAACTTTTAGGTAACCAAAACACAATTGTTCTTTTTAATGATGATGTAAATACTTTTGACCACGTTATAGACACTTTAGTAAAAGTTTGCAACCACGAACCTTTACAAGCAGAACAATGTGCTTTGTTGGTACATTACAAAGGAAAATGCGATGTAAAATCGGGCAAAATTACAGAGTTAGTACCCATGTGTTCTGCTTTGTTAGATGCCGGCTTAAGTGCAGAAATACAATAAAAAATCCCGAAGTTAAACTTCGGGATTTTTTTATAATCTATTTTCTATAATTGATGAAACCACTTCGGGATTTATCATTGTTGATGTATCTCCAAAATTATCCAATTGATTTAATGCAATTGATCTTAACACTCGGCGTAAAATTTTTCCTGAACGTGTTTTAGGCAAATCGTCAACAAACTGTATTTTATCTAATTTACCAATTGGTCCGTAATGATCTGCGATTAGTTGATTGATTTCTTTCTTTAAATTTTCGCGATCGCGTGTGCTTCCTTCTAATTTTAAAGATATAAAACCATACAACGCATTTCCTTTTATATCATGTGGAAAACCAACTACTGCCGATTCTGCAACCGCCGGATGTTGATTTATAGCATCTTCTATTGGTGCTGTTCCTAAATTATGTCCCGAAACGATTACCACATCATCTGCACGACCTGTAATTCTGTAATACCCAACTTCATCTCTCAAGGCATTATCGCCTGTGAAATACGTTCCTGGAAAATCAGAAAAATAGGTTTTCACAAAACGCTCGTGATCGCCCCAAATGGTTCGGGCAATAGATGGCCACGGAAATTTAACACACAAACTACCCATTACCTGATTACCGGTAATTTCGTTATTTTTCTCGTCCATTAAAACCGTTTGTATTCCCGGTAATGGTAAAGTTGCATATGTTGGTTTTGTTGGTGTAATACATGCCAACGGAGAAATCATGATCGATCCGGTTTCAGTTTGCCACCATGTATCTACAATCGGACAGCGTTTTTTTCCGATAAAATCGTTAAACCAATGCCAAGCTTCCTCATTAATAGGCTCGCCAACAGATCCTAAAACTCTTAAAGAAGATAAATCATGTGATGCTACATAAGAATAATCGTTCGTCATTAAAGAACGTATAGCTGTTGGTGCTGTGTAAAATTGAGTTACCTTATATTTATCGATAATATCCCAAAAACGTGAAGGATTTGGATATGTAGGAACACCTTCAAACATAACAGTTGTTGCTCCGTTTAACAAAGCTCCATACAAAATGTACGAATGTCCGGTAATCCAACCTAAATCAGCAGTACACCAAAAAATATCATTGTCTTTATAATCGAATACATTTTGAAAAGTATAAGCCGTTTGCACCATGTAACCTGCGGTAGTGTGAACCATTCCTTTAGGTTTTCCAGTTGATCCTGAGGTATATAAAATGAACAACGGATCTTCGGCATCCATAATTTCTGCAATGTTTGAAGCATCGGCAGCGTCATATAAATCATTAAACCAAACATCGGTTTTTTCGTTGAAATTTACTGATTCGTTCGTCCGCTTTACTACTAAAACTTTTTCGACTGTTGATAGTCCTTCAATAGCTTTATCAACAATTTCTTTAATTTTTATTGTTTTTTCGCCACGGAAACCTCCGTCTGAAGTTACAATAACTTTTGCACCGCAATCTTCAACTCGAGAACGAATAGCAGCATCGGAAAATCCTGCAAAAATAACCGAATGTATCGCTCCTATCCTTGCACAAGCCAACATTGTTACGGCTAATTCAGGAATCATTGGGAGATAAATACATACCCGATCGCCTTTTTTAACACCTAACGATTTTAATACATTCGCTGTTTTTGAAACTCTGGTGTACAGTTCGTTATAGTTGATATGTTGCGGCTCTTCGGAAGGATTATTTGGTTCAAAAATAATTGCCGTTTTGTCGCCCCGCTTAGATAAATGTCTGTCGATACAATTCTTTGTGATATTCAGTTTTCCGTTTAAAAACCATTTAATATCACCTTTACCCATATCAAACTCAAAAACTTTATCCCAAGCCTGATACCAGATAAAATTTTCTTCGGCAATTTTGCTCCAAAATTTACGTGGTTCGCGAACTGATTTTTTATAATGCTTAAAGTACTGCTCTAAATCGGCAATTTTATAGTAACTCATACTAGTATTCTTATATAGGGTACTAAATTTAATGAAAAAAGGAATATCTAAAAAAATATTCCTTAATTTTTATGGGTTTATTGTGATTTTAGAACGAAAAAGTTGTTGCTGTCGATCTTTCAAAATCAGCAATTATTTCCTTCATAACTTCATTTACCGGTTTAATTTCGTTAATCAAACCTACAATCTGACCAATTTCTAGTTCGCCATCTTCTAAATCGCCTTCAAACATTCCTCTTTTAGCTCTTGCCCTACCCAACAACGCTTTTAAATCATCTGGAGTGGCACATTTACCGTAAGCTTCTTGTACTTCGTTAAAAAATTTGTTGCGAATTAAACGTACCGGCGCTAGTTCTTTTAAGGTAAGATACGTATCGCCTTCTTGAGCATTTACGCACGTATCTTTAAAGTTTTGGTGCGATGAACTTTCGGTTGTCATTGCAAATCGAGTTCCCATTTGAACCGCGTCTGCACCCAGAATCATTGCAGCGTGCATAGATTTCCCGGTTGCAATTCCACCTGCAGCAATCAACGGAATTTGCAAATGCTGATTAACCATTGGGATTAAAGTTAAGGTTGTAGTTTCTTCCCGACCGTTATGTCCGCCAGCTTCAAAACCTTCGGCAACCACAGCATCAACACCGGCTTCTTGCGCTTTTAAAGCAAATTTTGACGAACTAACCACATGAACAACCGTAATTCCGCGTTCTTTTAGCCACGAAGTCCATGTTTTTGGATTTCCTGCCGATGTAAAAACGATTTTAACACCTTCATCTACAATAATATTCATTATTTCTTCGACATTTGGATACAGCATTGGAACATTTACTCCGAAAGGTTTATCGGTTGTTTTTTTGCATTTTTGAATATGCTCTCGTAACACTTCCGGATACATGGATCCAGCACCAATTAAACCTAAACCACCTGCATTACTAACTGCTGCAGCTAATTTGTAGCCACTGTTCCAGATCATTCCACCTTGAATAATTGGATATTTTATATTGAATAATTGTGTTATTCTGTTCATTTTATTTATTTTTCGATTCTTACAAAAATAGAAAAACCAAGCCTAATTTGCTTGGTTTTTTATCGATATATCTTTTTAAATCTTCGATATTACTCCGGATCCGATCAATTCTTCGTCAATATGCCATGAAACAAACTGACCTTCTGTAATGGCCGATTGCGGTTCATTGAATCGTACAAACAATCCTTTTTCGGTTTGATACAATGTTGCTTTTTGTAACGGCTGTCGGTAACGAATACGTGCCATGACTTCCATAGATTCTCCATTCTTCAAGCGCATATCTTCACGTATCCAATGAATCTCGTGCGGTTGTACCAACAACGTTTTGCGGAACAAACCGGGATGCAATTGTCCTTGCCCCGTGTAAATAGCATTGTCGATAACATTGGTATCAATAATAAACAAAGCTTCTTGAGTTCCGCCTACATTCAACCCTTTACGCTGACCAATTGTAAAATAATGTGCACCGTTATGCTCACCTACTTTTTTAGCCATTTCGGGTGTGTATTTAACAGAAGTTGCTTCCCAAGTTAATTCATCAATCAAAGAATCAAAAGTCGGTTTTTGATCAGTATAAACAGCATGATCTTTAGAAACTTCGTAAATAATTCCTTTTTTAGGTTTTAACTGCTGTTGTAAAAATTCAGGTAAACGTACTTTGCCAATAAAACACAAACCTTGCGAATCTTTCTTTTCGGCTGTAATTAAATCGTTTTTAGCTGCAATTTCACGAACTTCAGGTTTTAAATATTCGCCAATCGGGAACAATGCTTTTGCCAACTGCTCTTGTGATAGCTGACATAAAAAGTACGATTGATCTTTATTTGGATCTTTACCAGCTAATAATTTGTAAACTGTTTTTCCGTTTACAACCGTTTGTTCTTTACGGCAATAATGACCTGTTGCAACAAAATCGGCACCTAATTCAAGGGCAATTTTCATGAAAACGTCGAACTTAATTTCGCGGTTGCACAAAACATCCGGATTTGGTGTGCGTCCGTTTTCGTATTCATTGAACATATAATCTACGATACGTTCTTTATATTCTTCGCTTAAATCGACTGTTTGAAAAGGAATTCCTAATTTATCGGCAACCAGCAAAGCGTCATTACTATCTTCTAACCAAGGGCATTCGTCGGAAATAGTTACGGTGTCATCGTGCCAGTTTTTCATGAACAAGCCAATCACCTCATAACCCTGATCCAAAAGCAATTGCGCTGCAACGCTTGAATCTACTCCGCCGGAAAGACCTACTACTACTCTTTTTCTCATTGTTTAAAAATCGAATGGCAAAGTTACGACAATTGGTTGAGTTGTATTTTATTTAGAATCTTTTTTAGGTACAATTAGCTTTCCGTTAACATATTTTGCTTCGTCGGTAATTTTTCCGGTTTCATCTCGAATAATAATTTTACCATCCAAGTTTCCATTAACGTACTGTGTTTCTTTGATTTTTACACCGTTTTCGGCATATTGATTAGAAATACCGTCTTCTACTCCATTCTTGTATTCTAATTCTTCTGATAATTTGCCCGATATGTAATATCCTTTTTTTACACCGTGAATTTTATCATTTTTGTAAGGTTCTTCAGACATTATATTTTTTCCATCAATATGGTAAACCTTCCAAATGCCTTCACGTAATTTATTTACATACAAACCTTCGGACATTTTCTTTTTTCCATTGTAAAAAATGGCGTAAACTGATCCGTCAGCTTTAAATTCTTTGGTTGCAATGAGTTTTTTTTCAGGTTCATCGGCATAAAACTTAAAAGTTCCGGTTTCTTTTCCGTCTTTAAAAGTTCCTTCGTATTTCACGTAATTGGTTTTAGGGTAATAACCAACCCAAACACCTTCACGTTTGCCTTGTGCATTGGTTTTGTTGACATCTTGCGCATATACTGCGGTTGATACTGCTAATACTGCTAATGATGTTATAATATATTGTTTCATTATTTTTATTTTTTAATTTCCTAATTGTTCAGATCGATAACGAGCTGCCTCTACTCCATTTATAATTTTTTGTTTTACAAAAGCTTCTTCAAAACATTTTAAAGCTTCTTCTGTTGTTCCGCCTTTAGACGCAACTTTTGTAATCCATTCACTGGTTGATATTGCATTATTAGAATACAGCTGAATGGCACCTACAAAAGTTTGTTTCACTAATAATTCGGCTTCAGCTTCAGAAAATCCCATTGTTTGTGCTGCTTCAATCATAGATTGCATAAAATAAAAAACGTACGCTGGACCACTACCTGATACTGCTGTTGCAGCGTCTATCAGCTTTTCATTTTCAACAAAAATACTTTTCCCAGTAGTGTTAATTAAGTTTTGTATAATGAACAAATCTTTACGATCTATACTTTCTGATGCTGTTAATACCGTTGTTCCTAAACCAATTTGCGAAGGTAAATTAGGCATTGATCTTACTACTTTTTGGGCATTAAGTAAATTTGTAATTTTTAGAATACTTACACCCGCCATTACTGACAACACAATATGTTGGTTTGTAATATAATCTTTCAAAATACTTGCCAAACTTTCAAAATCTTGAGGTTTAACAGCTAAAATAACAATATCGACTTCTTTGATAACTGGATTTAATTCATAGAAAATATTTTTTTCTGGAATACTGTTTAAAAATTCTAATTCTATAGGCGATTTTTTAAAAACATATAAATGATTTAAATCGATAAAACGCGCATTAATAAAACCATTTGCAAAGGTTTTGCCCATATTTCCAAAACCAACAATAGCTATTTTCATAATTTTTAAATTATATTTGAATAAAAAAAAGCATCCTTTATTTTAAGAATGCTAAATGTAATTTATTTAACTGAATTACTTTTTATTTTGATTCGCTTTTTGCTGTTGTTGTGCCTGTTCCATCAATTCATCCATTTTGCGTTGGAACTTAGATTTAGGCTTTTCTTTTGATTTATTGTTTTCGATAATCACCTTCACTTTATCTTCTGTAACAATCTTATTTTTAATTACATACATAATACCAATGGTAATTAAATTCGAAATAAAATAGTACAACGATAAACCAGATGCGTAATTATTAAAGAAGAACAACATCATGATTGGTGAAATGTAAATCATTACTTTCATGATTTTGCTCATATCCGGCATACCTTCCTGTTGAGGAGTCATTGCAGCCTGATCGCCGGTTGTCATTTTCATGTAAACAAACGTTGCCAAAGCAGCTAAAATTGGGAACAAACTTACGTGGTTTCCGTAGAATGGAATTGAAAACGGCAAAGTAAACACGCTATCGTACGACGATAAATCGTCTGCCCAAAGGAATGCTTTTTGTCTTAAATCGAACGCTGAAGGGAAGAAACTGAATAATGCGTAGAAAACCGGCAACTGAATCAACATTGGAATACAACCCGCCATTGGATTTACTCCGGCTTTGTTGTACAGCTTCATTGTTTCCTGCTGTTTTTTCATTGAATCTTTCGCATACTTTTCATTCAATTCGTTTACTTCCGGACGAATAATTTTCATTTTTGCCTGTGATACATACGATTTGTATTGAACCGGCGACATGATTAAACGGATAACGATCGTGAACAATACAATGGCAATTCCGTGTGGAATTAGCGTTGTTAATACCGTAAAAATCGGGATAATGATTAATTTGTTCAACCACCCGAAAATTCCCCAACCTAATGGTACAATTTCATCTAAATTTTTATCGTAATCGTTTAAAATATTATAATCTGTAGGCCCCATGTACAGATTCATGTTGTAGTTTATTTCGCCACCTTTATATTCTAACGGCATAAGCGCAGTAAAATCTTTTAAGAAAGCTGCATTTTCATCTTCCTTATCTACCAAATTTTCCTGACTTAATTTTGCTGCTTTAATAGGAGTTTCCGTTAATAAAACCGATGTAAACAAATGCTGTTTAAAAGCCACATAAGTTAAATCTTTAGCGTCTTCGGTAGTTGTTTTTGCAGGATTTAAATAATCGTCTTTACCATCTTCGTATTCATAAACAATTTCTGCATAACGATTTTCGTAAGTAATCGATTTTTCGTTACGTGTAGCTTTTAACTGCCAAGTTAATTCTGCAGGTGCAGCCGTGTTAAGAACAGAACTTAAACCAACCGATTTTACGCTTAAATCTAACATATAATCGTTTGGTTTTAATACATAACGATATTCTAAATACGCCGTTTCTGATGTTTTTAATTTCATAGAAACTACCGTGTTCTCGCCTTCTTTTGTCATAGTAGGTTCAAACAACAAATCTTTTGTGTTTAACAAACGATTGTCTTTGGTAGTAAATTTAAGATCTAATTTTGAATTATTGTTAGTAATGATTTTTACCAAATCATCATTCTTACTCGAAATTCTTTTTTGATCGTTAACAATAGCTTCTTTAATATATCCACCTTTGCTTGAAAAAACAATTGTTAAAACACCATTGTTCACTGTGATGTCTTTAGCTGCTGTTACACTTGGCAACGACGCACCGTAAGCAAACGAACCTAACTGACTTTTTAATTTTGCATTTGCAACCGTATCGTTTTGAGCATTTGCAGCCAACTGATCAATTGACGTGTTAGCAACCGTTTCGGTTTTAGCTGTTTCTTTTGTTTTATCGTCTTTTTTATCATCAGAAAACATGGTTCCAGACATCATCCAAAACAATAAAACGGTAATGATAGCCATACCAATAAGGCTACTTTTGTCTAATTTTTTTTCTTCCATTCTTGAAAATCTTTTTCTTCTTTTAAAACTGAAAAAATCAAAAAAAATTCGGTCATTTTACAACAACCAACCATTTTTAAGTTTTACAGGGTATTTATCTTTTTATCAACTGCCGCTTTTACAAACGCAGAGAACAAAGGATGCGGGTTTGCTACCGTACTTTTATATTCCGGGTGATATTGCGCTGCAACGAAAAACGGATGGTTTGGTAATTCTATAATCTCTACCAATTTAGTTTCAGGATTTACGCCCGAAAGTACCATACCCGCTTTTTCAAACGCTTCGGTATAATAATTATTAAACTCATAACGGTGACGGTGACGCTCGTTAATCAACGTATTTTGGTAAATATCGAATGCTTTTGTACCTTCTTTAATTTCACAATCCCAACCACCTAAACGCATGGTTCCACCTTTATCGGTAATTGTTTTTTGTTCTTCCATAAACGTAATTACCGGATATGGTGTGTTATCGTTCATTTCGGTTGAATTGGCGTTTTCGTAACCTAAAACATTACGTGCAAATTCTATAACTGCCATTTGCATTCCCAAACAAATTCCCATAAACGGAATGTTGTTTTCACGTGCATAACGAACGGTTTCGATCTTTCCTTCGATACCTCTTGATCCAAAACCTGGTGCAACCAAAATACCATCTAAATTCTTCATTTTATCGGCAACATTTTTGGTTGTTAGATATTCCGAATGAATACTTACTACATTGACTTTAGCATAATTAGACGCACCTGCATGAACAAATGCTTCAAGTATCGATTTATATGAATCTTGTAATTCAACATACTTACCAACCAAACCAATATTGATGGTGTGCTTAGGATTTTTTAATCGGTGTAAGAAATCGTTCCACTTGGTTAAATCTGGCAATCCTTTTTCAGGAAGATCTAATTTTTTCAATGCAACAGTATCCAAACCTTCTTCTAACATATTGTTTGGCACTTCGTAAATGGTTGAAGCATCTAACGACTGAATAACCGATTCTTGCGAAACATTACAGAAAGCTGCCAGTTTACGTTTAATGTCTGATGATAATTCGTGTTCTGTTCTGCAAACTAAAATATCAGCTTTAATACCGCTTTCCATCAACGTTTTTACAGAGTGTTGCGTAGGTTTTGTTTTTAATTCACCCGCTGCTGCCAAGTAAGGCACCAATGTTAAGTGAACCACGATGGCATTTTTATCGCCTAAATCCCACACCAACTGACGTACAGATTCAATGTAAGGTAACGATTCGATATCACCTACAGTTCCACCAATTTCGGTAATTACAATATCGTAATCGCCGCTTTTGCCCAACAACTGCATGCGTTCTTTAATTTCGTTTGTAATGTGCGGAACAACCTGAACCGTTTTACCTAAAAACTCGCCACGACGTTCTTTTTCGATAACCGACAAATAAACGCGACCTGTTGTTACGTTGTTCGCCTGTGATGTTGGAACATTTAAAAAACGTTCGTAATGCCCTAAATCTAAATCGGTTTCGGCACCATCGTTTGTCACGAAACATTCGCCATGTTCGTACGGATTCAATGTTCCAGGATCCACGTTGATATACGGATCGAACTTTTGAATGGTTGTTCTGTAACCTCTAGCCTGTAATAATTTTGCTAAAGATGCTGCTATAATTCCTTTTCCAAGTGATGATGTTACACCACCCGTCACGAAAATATATTTACATTGTTTCATTTGTAAGGTATGTTGTGTGTTGTGTTGTTCTTTATTAAACTTGGCAAAATTACAACTATAATTTGGGTTTTGAAAGTTTTACTATTAACAATTATACTTGCTTACGGCTTTGGATATTTGTTCTTGATATTTCGTATTAAAACTTCTAATCCGTTGAGTTTAATTTCGTACATCATAGCCAACTGCTTACCTAATTTACCTGCCGGGAAACCTTTATTTTTGTACCAAACATAATAAGGCTCGGGTATATCAACTAAAAAACGCCCTTGGAATTTTCCGAAGGGCATTTTTGTATGTGCTAGTTCTAATAATTCTTTGTTTTGATCTTCCATAACACAACAAAAGTACATAATTGTATTATGAAGATAAAATCTATTTTAATTTAAACATTAAAGATTATCTAAGTTTAATTTTATAATAAAAACCCGTAGTGCATTATGTGATTAAAATTAATTCATTGAAAATGAATATAGTAAAAAAAATAAGACTCCGTAGGAGTCAAATATTTGTAACCCCGAATTAAATTCGGGGCAAACGAAATGAAACGATATCGGGTTTTGGTGCATATTTTTGTAGCTAAACAAAGTGTATTAAACAAAAATTGTGACAAAACGGTATTTTGATAGTGCACTACGGGTAATAAAAACAATTAAATAACCCGCAATAACGGAATATTAAATTTGATTTTATGTTGTTGTTTTACACCGTTTTCCCATTGAACGGTTTGCTTGTTTAATTTAAAATACGGAACATTCTCAGCAACTTTTATTGTTGCTAATGCAGCTTGATTTTGGTGGTGCAAACATTTAAGTCGGTCTATATCATGTCTTATAAAATACAGTTTTCCGTTGACTAATGCTTCTACAATTTCAACAGAGGCAAGTGCGGCGTACATACCCGCATCTTCATCAACACAACTAAAAGTAAAATTGTAAACTCCTTTTGTATCAGTTTGCTCAATTGTGCCAAGTTCTGTTTGCATACCTGCAAGGCATTGCAATTCTGTAGCAATATTATTAATAATGTTTGTGATAGATATTCCGCTATCAACAGATTGGAAAAATTTACCTTGAGTTCCTTCAGTATTTTTATAAGTGTAAAGACTCGGCATTAAAGTTTTTAATCGATCCGAAAAACCATCAATTGCATTTGTAGGCTTTGTTTCTAAATTGCCGATATCAACTTTCATCAATATCACTTTTTTAGAATTTGTATTCAAAACATTTGAATCATTCAGTACTTGTATTTTTTCGATTTTCATAGCTTTTCTTTTTTATTACTTAGAAAAATATAAAAATTGTGCCAACAATATTGTTTGGATAAAAATCAAAAATTATAATGAATGGTATTATTTTAACATCATTTAAAAAAAGTAGTTTGAGAGAATACTGAATTAGCAATATTGTAAATAAAACCTTGATTTTATTTTCATTATTAAAATATACCTTATCAATTAAATTATTATTATGAAATTAAATTATCACTAAAAAAAACCATATCAAACGAATATTTGTGTATTTATATACCTAAAGTTTTATAGAATTAGTTTACACTATGTAGATATTTTCCAAATGAAGATTATAATTAATCATATTGAGAACAAATCCGTAATTATAAAGTATTTGTTTACAAGAAATATAGTTACAAACCGCTCATTGTAAATTAATGGCACAATATATGCACAAACAAATAAGTAATGCTGAATATCAGTGTAACACTTATTTATATTATATTATTATGATGAAAAAGAAATTAAACATTCAATTTTTAGCTATTTTACTTTTAGTGGTTGGCGGATTAGCTATACTAATTTATGCCAGCAACTTTTTATTGAGTTAATTATGATTTGAAATATACCATTGTAAATCTTAAAAATATAGTTATGGAAAATAAGAAAATAGGAATTATTGTAGGATCGATCAGAAAAGATGCTTATACAAAAAAAATAGCCAATTTTTTAATGTCGAATACACCATCGGGATATCAACTTGAAAAAATAGAAATTGCTGATTTACCTATTTACAATCAGGATTATGATGATGCAAACGAACCGGAGAGCTATGCTGTATTCAGAAATAAAGTGAAAGGTATGAACGGAATTATTTTTATTACACCCGAACACAACAGGTCTGTACCCGCAGCTTTAAAAAATGCGTTAGATGTTGGTTCGCGTCCTTACGGAAAAAGTGTTTGGAACAATAAACCTGCAATGGTTATTTCTTCATCAATTAGCGGAATTAGCGGTTTTGGTGCCAATCATCATTTAAGGCAATCGCTGGCTTTTTTAAATATGCCTACCTTACAACAACCTGAAATATATTTGGCCAATGTACAAGATTACTTTAATGAAAAAGGTGAATTGGTTAAAGAAGATTCTGCTAAATTTCTGAAGGATGCATTGCAATCATATATTGACTTTGCTGAAAAGCTTTTGAAGTAATTCATATAAAATTATTCGAAAATTCAACTGATTAAAGTTGAACTAAATCCTGCTTTAGATAAAATAAAGCGGGATTTTTTTTTTGCAGATATATCAAATCTAATAATATGTATCAGCAAGTAAAAAGAAAATAATTACCACAATAAACAATATAGTTCCGGTTTTTTGAAATGAAACAGAAACTTTCTTGTAATTATCTATTACACTTCCAATTGGAATCTTTCCAAACAACAGCTTGATATTTTTCCAATCCCATAAAATCAGTAATAATGCAATACTCATCATAAATATCATAATAATAGATTTATCAATTAAGCCGACACTTAATGTAAAAATAAAAATGTTTGTACATATACTGAAAAACATTAACGCCGCCAATACCGTGTATCGCTGACTGAATAGCAAAAATGCCGTGAGCAGTTGACAAAATCCTAAAAAATTCCAGTAAAATCCTGTTTGGTGCAGTTCGTTAAAAAAAGTGCCTGAATACATTTCGGAACAAAAGTACGAGAACCGTTTTCCTTGTATTTTAAGTAATCCCGAAGGAATAAACACCGTTCCGCCTACAATTCGAAGGAAAATAATAATATAATCGTAAATGGTTGTTTTTTGATCTTTCTTAAGCATTGATTCAAGCTGAAATTGTATTCATATATAAAGATATTACATTCGCAGTTTAACTTGTACTATAAAGTTTAAGTTTTTTGAGAAAAAAGATTGTAAGAAATGCCTATTCAAAACACAGTATAGATATTTTAATACTTACAAAATATTCTTTATAATTAAAACCGATTGCTGACATTTGCATTTTAATAGAAATATCATAATTATTCCGTAAAATATGAGCACAACAATAAATTTAACTCCCAAACATCTTTTTTTTGTGTTGGTAACTGTTTTTGTATGGGGTACAAATTTCATTGCAATATATTTAGGATTAAAAGAATTGCCGCCATTTCTTTTTTGTACGATACGTTTTGCACTCTCGGCATTACCGTTTGTTTTCTTTTTGCCGCGACCTAAAGCTCCTATCTTATATATTATAGGTTTTGGATTATTCAACTTTGCGTTACAGTTCGGGTTACTTTTTAGCGGAATTCATCTTGGGTTGTCACCCGGTTTGGCATCGCTTGTTATGCAGGTTCAGGTATTTTTTTCGATAGGATTGGCATTTCTTTTTTTCAAAGAAAAACCTAATTGGTTTAAAATTATTGGATCGTTGGTTTCGTTTGCAGGTATTGGAATTGTTGCAACTCATGTAGGTGGTGATGTTACGCTTATAGGGCTAATTCTAACTTTATTAGCTTCGTTAGCTTGGTCATCGGGAAATATGTTTACAAAAAAAATAAACGCCGGCTCACCGCTTTCGCTCGTAGTGTGGGGAAATCTTGTTGCCTTACCTTTTATGGCAGTTGCATCTTATTTTATCGATGGTACAACAGCAATTACACACTCTTTAGAAAATATTTCTTGGACAGCAATAGCAGCAATTGCTTACGTTGTTTACATATCAACTCATTTAGGTTACGGCATTTGGGGTTTACTAATTAAAATGTATCCAACATCAACAGTGGTTCCGTTTACATTGCTAATTCCGGTAGTTGGATTTTTAAGCTCTGCATTGTTTTTAAATGAACAATTAACCGAATGGAAACTATGGGCTTCGTTTTTTATTATGGGCGGATTAATCTTTAATTTGTTCGAAAAGAAGATTTTAAACTTAATGAATAGCATCAAATCGAAAAAAATATAATCCATAAGGTACCTTATAATTTCGCTATAAACTATAAAAAAACACTCCGAAGGGTGTAGAGATACTTTCTTTTGAATAAAAGTATCGGTTTGAAATCTATTTACATAAATTTCTCTCCTAACCATAGTAGAGAGGGGAATAATAAACTAAGAGCACCCCAAACTAAATAAGATAATTTCTGTTTCATAATTAAAATACTCAATTAGTTAATACTGATAACTTAATACGCAGCAAAGATAGATTATTAATATTTTGAAATATTTTTTATTTATAGACTTCGATAACTAAAAAAGTCGTATAAAAATTTTTAATTTTTTAAAAATTTTTCAATCATAATGTAAATATTTTATAATCCAAACATCGTATTTTATCATAAAAGCGTTGTATTAATTATCTATTCCATCACAAATACCTACATTATTGCTACTGTATAATTCTATTTATCTGTTTAAAATCAATATTTAAGCATTCAATTACAAATCCTATCTATTCTTGTCATAATGCAATTTACAGCTCCAACCAAATTCATTAAATTAGCTATTCAATTAAAATCAAAAAAATATGCAAAAGATAGTTCCAAATTTATGGTTTGACGGTAATGCGAAAGAAGCCGCCGATTATTATCTGTCTATTTTTAAAGACGGTAAAATGATCAACACCACTTATTATCCAATGACCAAAGAAGAAGGATTGGCTGAATTTCAGAAAGATCTTGCAGGAAAGATTCTTACGGTTGAGTTCGAAATTCTGGGCATGCGTTTTATCGGAATCAATGCCGGTCCTATGTTTAAGTTCAACGAATCGGTTTCATTTATGATTCCTTGTAAAAATCAAGAAGAAATTGATTATTACTGGAATACGCTAACAGCCAATGGTGGTGAAGAAAGTGTTTGCGGCTGGCTTAAAGATAAGTATGGATTAAGCTGGCAGGTTTGTCCTGAAAATTGGGAAGAACTGAACAAAAAACCGGGTGCTTTCAAAAAAATGATGGGAATGAAAAAACTAATTATTGCAGATTTTTAAACACATAATGACTATGAAAACGTATAAACCTGACAATTATAATTCACTATCGCCTTATTTAATAGTTGATGATACCCAAAGACTAACCGACTTACTCACTGTAATTTTCGATGCTGAAGTTTTAAGAAGATTTAATCACGGGAACGGAAAGATTGCACATATTGAATTACAGTTAGACGATAGCGTATTAATGATGAGCAACAGCACAGAAAGCTATAAAGCACACAAAACCATGCTGCATATTTATGTACCCGATGTTTTAAAAACATTTGAAAAAGCTATTACCAATGGATGTGGAGCTATTGAAAAACCAATTAACAAACCCGGTGATCCAGACATGAGAGGATCTTACTATGATTTTGCAGGAAATTACTGGTCTGTTAGTACACAAACGGAGTAAAATTATTGTAATTTACCCTTAAAAAATCATCTTAAAATAGTAATGCAAAAACAAAAGAAGGCAGTATTTAATTGGAGCGGCGGAAAAGATTCCGCATTGGCATTGTATAAAATTTTACAACAAAACGAATTTGAAGTAATTGCACTATTAACAACCATAAACGAAGAAACGGGAACTTCTTCTGTTCATTCCATTCCTATCGAAATACTTCAGAAACAAGCCGAAAGTATCAATATTCCGCTTTACAAGGTTGAATTTGCAAAAGATTTGAGCAATTACGACGATAAAATGCGCACAGCTGTAAACCATTTTAAAGAACATGGCGTTACGCATTTTATTTTTGGCGATATTTTTCTGGCGGATATTAAAACGTATCGAGAAAACAAACTTAATCCATTAGGTATTGAAGTGGTTGAGCCACTTTGGAACAAATCATCAGAACAGATTATAGATGAATTTTTAAATTCGGGGATTAAATCAAAAATAATTGTCACCCAAGCTTATAAATTAGGTTGCGAATTTATAGGGAAAGACTTAGATAGATCAATCCTAAATCTTTTTCCGAATGACGTAGATGTTTGCGGTGAAAATGGCGAATATCATACCTTGTCTTATGCAGGCGGACCGTTTAAAAATACTGTAGATTTTTCAATTCAAAATATAGAAAAAGAAGTTTACAGTATAAAACTTGATAACGGAGAAATTAAAACCTACGAATATTGGCAGGCGAAAATAAAGGGGGCAGCAATTTTATAAATTCTAATCATTTATAAAAACAAAAATCCATTAAAAATATTATTTTAATGGATTTAAGTGACCCGACTGGGGCTCGAACCCAGGACCCCAACAT
>CAMLFV010000015.1 GCA_946479395.1 uncultured Flavobacterium sp.
TTATAAAACACAATATGGATACCATTTCAGGAATTGAAATTTATCCGATTATCGCCTTACTAATCTTCTTTTTGTTCTTCACGGGCTTAATTATCTGGGTGTTTACCTACAAAAAAAGTTCATTGAACGAATTAAGTAAGTTGCCGTTGCAAAATGCCGACGAAAACGAAGGTCAAACCAATATGAATTTATAGTTATGAAAAGATTTTTCCCTGTATATGTCCGCGTTCCGATAATATTTTTTGCTTGTTACGGAATTTTAGATTATTTCATAGACTCGGGCGATAAACCAATGATTATTGAATATCCGTCTGTTTTAGCTCTTTTAGGATTGATTTTATTGGTAATTATTGCGCTGGAAATTGTAGCAAGTGCATCTAACAATATTATCAATCAACTTATGTCGCCCGAAGAACGTGCACAGAAAGAAGCATTAGATAATACACCAATTTCGCAATTGCCGTTTGTTAAAAATCTTCTGCAAAAACTAACCAAAACTCGTGGTTTAGAAGATGAAAAAGAAATTGAGTTAGAGCATGATTACGATGGTATTAAAGAGCTTGATAACGATTTACCGCCATGGTGGGTGTATCTTTTTTATGCTACAATTATTTTTGGAGTGATTTACATTGGTAAATACCATTTGTTTGGTGGCGATAATCAAATTCAAGAGTTAGAACAAGATATGATGATTGCCCAAAAAGAAATCGAAGAATACAAAAAAACAGCTCCTGATTTACTTACAGCAGACAAAGTGGTTTTATTGACCGATGCTGGAGATATTGCTGCTGGTAAAGCTATTTTTGATGCCAATTGTGTGGCGTGTCACCGTGCCGATGGTGGTGGTGGTATCGGACCAAATTTAACCGACGAATATTGGATTTTAGGCGGCGATGTTAAAGAGATTTTCAATACCATTATGGAAGGTGGTCGTGACGGTAAAGGAATGGTAGCCTGGAAACAGCAAATTAAACCAAGCGATATTCAAAAAGTAGCAAGTTATATTTTATCGTTACAAGGCACAAACCCAGCCGATGGTAAAGCACCAGAAGGCGATAAGGTTGCAGCATCGGCAGATGTGGCACCCATTAAAAACGATAGTTTGGCAGCACCGCAAGCAAGTGCACCAGACGCATAGTAATTTCCATAATCATTTGGAGAGTTTTAGTTTTATTTTTCTTCCACAGCTCTTCACAAACAAGGGCTGTGGTTATTTTAAAGCTAATTTAAAATTAAGTAGGTAATGATTAATGATGAAAATAACAGCTTTAGAGACAGATTAGGTACTGTTGACGAAGCAGGAAAAAGAATTTGGGTATATCCTAAAAAACCGGCAGGTAAATTTTATGATCTACGCAAAATAATAAGTTATTTACTGTTGGTTATACTTTTGGCATCGCCATTTATAAAAATTAACGGTAACCAGCTGTTTTTATTTAATGTTTTAGAACGCAAATTTTCAATATTCAGTTTTACGTTCTGGCCGCAAGATTTTTACATAGTAGTAATTGCAATTATTATTTGTGTGGTTTTCGTGGCACTTTTTACTGTTGTTTTTGGAAGGATTTTTTGCGGATGGATTTGCCCGCAGACAATTTTTCTGGAAATGGTTTTTAGAAGGATCGAATATTGGATCGAAGGCGACAGAGGCGCACAGATACGATTAGACAAACAAAAGTGGAATTCCGAAAAAATAAGGAAAAAGGGCTTAAAATGGTTTATCTTTTTTATTGTATCGTTTATAATAGCAAACGTTTTTTTAGCGTATTTAATAGGATCTGATCAGGTTTTGGGAATGATCAAAAACGGACCGTTTACTAATGTATCAACACTGATTTCACTGATCATTTTTACAGCCGTTTTCTATTTTGTATTTGCATGGTTTCGCGAACAGGTTTGTATCATTGCATGCCCTTACGGAAGGTTGCAAGGCGTTTTGTTAGATGAAAAATCAATTGTTGTAGCTTACGATTACAAACGTGGCGAAGCAGAAAAAGGCAGAGCCAAATTCAGAAAAAACGAAGATCGTAAAGAAAAAGGTGTTGGCGATTGTATCGATTGTTCGCAATGCGTGCAGGTTTGTCCAACGGGAATCGATATTCGTAACGGCACCCAATTAGAATGTGTAAACTGTACGGCTTGTATCGATGCCTGTGATTTCATGATGGAATCTGTAAATCTGCCAAAAGGTTTAATCAGATATGCATCGGAAGATGAAATCGCCAAAAAAGAAAAATTCGTATTCACAGCTCGTATGAAAGGTTATTCTGCCGTATTGTTGATATTGGTGGGCATTTTAACCGGATTGTTGTTCTTACGAAGCGAAGTTGAAGCAAAAGTATTGCGTTTACCGGGGCAGTTGTTCGAACATAAAGGCGAAAACATAAGTAACGTTTACACTTATAAAATTGTCAATAAAACAGCTCGAGATTACGATAATGTATCCATTAAATTGATACATCCGCAGGGAAAATTGGAATTGGTAGGTAAAAAATCGATCAAAATTCCAAAAGAAGAAGTAGTGCAAGGAACATTGTTTATCGAGATTCCGCAAGCATTATTAAAAAGTGATAAGACCGAAGTTCAGTTAGAAATTTACAATAACAATGAATTGATCGATCACACAAAAACCAACTTTTTAGGACCACGGAGTTTTAATTAGTTCAAAAAAAAAAAAAAAAAACTAAAACTAGAACAAATGAAATTTAATTGGGGAACAGGAATAGTGATAGGTATCATAGCATTTATGGTATTTATACTGCAGTATGTAATTCGTGTGCAATTAGATGCACGTTATGATAATGAACTGGTAACAGAACAATATTATCAGAAAGAAACAGAAATTAACGGAAACAGAATTAAGCAGGAAAACGCAAATGCTTTAGAAAACAAATTGCGTTTTGAAATTTCGGAAAAAGGAATCGATATTTATTTTCCTGAAGATTTTAATGCAGCCGATATAAAAGGAACAGTATCCCTATACAGACCATCTAACCAGGCTTTTGATCAAACAATTCCTTTGGAATTGTCTTCAAATCACATGCTTATACCTAAATCTCGCTTGGTAGATGGTCGTTGGGATATTACGCTTGATTTTACACACAATAACACCGCTTATTTAAAACAGCAAACTTTAGTTTTATAATGATTATTCCATTGTTGTTGGGGTTATTTGGAAGCATGCACTGTGTAGCAATGTGCGGACCAATTGCTTTGGCGTTACCCGTGCATCAATTTAACACAACAAAGAAAACAGCAGCTATTTTACTGTATCATTTAGGCAGAATAAGCGTTTACGTTTTATTGGGAATCATTTTCGGAACATTAGGCAAAGGCTTGTTTATTGCAGGTTTACAACAAAATGTTTCTATTATATTGGGAATTCTTTTAATAATCGGAGTTTTATTTTTTAACGAAAAAAGACTTCAGAATGTTGTTTTAAGTTCTAATTCAAAATGGTATTTAAAGTTTAAAAATAGCTTTGGCACATACATCCGCAAAAAAACACTTACATCGTTTGTTGTTATGGGCATGTTGAATGGTTTGTTACCATGTGCCATGATTTATATGGCTTTGTTTGGTGCAACCGCAACGCAAGGTAGTTTATACGGTGGTTTGTTTATGTTTTGGTATGGTTTAGGAACCATTCCTTTACTCACACTTTTAGTTTGGATAGGAAACTGGGTTAACAGAAACTTTAAAAACAAATTACAAAGGGCTGTTCCAATATTTTTATTCTTTACAGGATGTTTATTGATTGTACGAGGTTTAGATTTAGATATTCCGTATTTATCGCCATCGAGCTTACAACTATTTATTTCAGGAAATCCGCAGTGTTTTTAATGAAAAAAGAGATTCTAATTTAAGAATCTCTTTTTTGTGTTATTTGATTAAAGATAATCTGTATTCAACTTTGCTCCAGTCAACTAACTGCCAGAAGTTTTCAATATATTTTGGTCGTTCGTTTTTATACTTTAAATAATAAGCATGTTCCCAAACATCAATATTCATTAAAGGATATCCTTTAACTTCGGCATTTGGCATCAACGGATTGTCTTGATTGATTGATGTAGTGATTTTCAACGTACCATCGTTTTGATAAACCAACCAAACCCAGCCCGAACCAAACACGCCTTTCGCTGCATCGCTGAACTGTGTTTTAAACTGATCGAAGCTTCCAAAATCCTTATTGATCAATTCGGCTACTTTTCCTGTTGGACGTCCGCCTGCTTTTGGTCCTAAAATTTCCCAGAAAATATTGTGGTTGTAGTATCCGCCGGCATTGTTTCTTAACGCACTATTTTTAAGATCCATCCCTTTTAAAATCTCTTCAATAGACATTGTTTCTAAAGGTGTTCCTTTAACAGCATCGTTCAACTTATTGCAATAACCTAAATGGTGTTTGCCATAGTGTGTTTCCACGGTTTGTCCGTCCATATAGGGTTCTAAATCGTTGTAACCGTAGTTTAAACCTTTCATTTGAAAAGCTCCTTGGTTTGCAACAACCGATTTTGGATCGCCTTTTGCTGGTATCGAATCTTTTACAGTTGCGCTTGGCACTTGCACTTCGGTCATTTCCTCTTTATTTTTACAACTGTAAAGCAAAAATGAAGTTACTGCTGTTAGTAATAAAATGTTTCTTTTCATACAATCTATAGCTTTAATGATTTTACAAGTTCAATATACAAAATTTTAGCTTCTTCTTGTGTTAAATGTGCTACTTGTTTCCAAGCATTGAATTTAAATCCGCGAATTAGATCTGCTTCATGATAAACAAAGTTATGTGAATAATCTAAAGTTGCCTGTTTGTAATAGGCGTACAAACGCAAACGAACATCGTCTGGTAATTTTATGTGTGTTGCAGACGCTTTCTCAAAAGCTTCTTTAAATAACTGATCGGTTTGGTTCATTTATTTATTGGCAATTACCGTTTTGTTTCCGCGCGCCTTTTGGTTAAGCACCACATTTACATTGGTTCCAAGTGGCAGATACAAATCTACACGCGAACCAAATTTGATAAATCCTGCATCATCGCCCTGATTAACTCTGTGGCCAACCTTTGCGTAGTTTACAATTCGTTTAGCTAATGCACCTGCAATTTGTCTGTACATTACTTCGCCATAAACAGGATTGTCTATAACAACCGTTGTACGTTCGTTTTCTTCGCTGGCTTTTGGATGCCAAGCTACCAAATATTTTCCAGGATGATATTTACTGTATTTTACAATTCCATTAAGTGCATATCGAGTTACGTGAACATTTATTGGCGACATGAAAATGGATACCATTAAACGTTTGTCTTTAAAATATTCAGGTTCGTAAACTTCTTCAATTACCACAACTTTCCCATCAACAGGAGCCAAAATCAAATGATCGGCAATATCGTCTAATGTTCTTTTTGGGTTTCTAAAAAACTGAAGAACGATTACTAAAAACAACAAAGTAGCAATTTGTATCGCTTTAACTAACCAAGGTATCGAAATTAAATATTCAACCCCAAGAATAATTGCAACAGCAATTAAAAGTGTAACTAAAATTATTTTAGCGCCTTCTTTATGAAACATTACATAACAATTTTATAAATTAAAAATAAAAAGGGTGCAGCAAATAAAATACTGTCTAACCTGTCTAAAATACCGCCGTGTCCGGGCATGATCGATCCACTGTCTTTAATACCTGCCTGACGTTTGTACTTGGATTCTACTAAATCGCCAATGGTTCCAATAACACTTATACCCAAACCAATTAACATCCAAAACGGCAGCGATGCCAGTATATCTGTATATTTAAAGATTATAAATGCTGCAATCTGTGTGAAAATTAATCCGCCAAAAAAACCTTCGATCGTCTTTTTGGGCGATATTTTTTCGTAAAGCTTATGTTTTCCCAAAAGCTTGCCACAAATATAAGCAAAAGTGTCGTTACACCATATCATTATAAAAATACTTAATAACAATAGGGGCGTGTAGTTTTGGTTTGAATAGGGTAGTTGGGTGATAATTAAAAACGGAAGCACCACATAGCCTGTTAAGTGCAGATGTTTTTGAAATATTGATGGTTTTGAAGATGTTTTGTTCTGTAAAAGATCGATAATTAAAAAGATACTAAATGGCAGAACAATAAGATAAATACTGTTAGTTGGCAGATTATCTACAAAAATAAAGGAAGATGCCAAAAGGATCGACCAAATAAAACCCGATAGTTTATTGATGTGATACAGCTGGCAAAATTCATAAACTGCCACAATAAAAAAGAACGCAAAAAGTGCAAGGAATGTATCTTTTGAAAATAAAATTGCACCAACTAATAGTGCAATGTATAATATTCCCGACAGGGTGCGCTTTACAACTTCATTCATACTTTAAAAATCTTCTAATAACAGCAGGTAAAAGTTTTTAGCCTGAATGCCGTATTGTAAAAAATCGTCGTTTTTACTTTCTTTAAAATGCTGCATTGTGGTAATATTTGTAGGTATTTCGTTGGCATACCTAATTTTTATATTGCGTAAACCATCGCTTTTAGAACGTGTTATTTGACTGGCTTTTGCAACAACAATGATGTTTTTAGGCAATTCGTTCGGTTTGTAATGAAATAACTGCTTTGACGAGAACAAAATAGAGCCGTCTTGTGCAATTAAACTTTCGCAGCTTGTTAGTAAAAAGATAGGATTTGCAGGATTTTTATAGTTCAGTTTATTATCAGACAAAAAGTGTTGAAGTCCTTTTTCAAACGTTAAAGCTTCAATTTCAAACCAATCGTTTTCCTGTAAAATACTTATAAAGTTTTCGTCTAATTCTTCTTCATTTTCACAATATAAAAACTTCCCGCCGTTCGTCTTAAAGTTATGCGTAAACTGTTCGTCGACAGGTGTTTCTTTTTCAGGCAGATATTTACCTTCCTCCTCATTCTTATCTTGACGAGGAGACGAAAAACTGCTTAAAAATTTTTTAAATATGTTCATTGGCAATTTTTAAGTATATCTTGGCATTATACATATTCAAAGATAAAAAAAAACTTGGTTTAACTGTGTGTTAAACCAAGTTTTTGTATGTTAGGTTAAAGTGTTAATTTTAAATAACTTCCGATCCATTTTCGGTAGTAATATCGATAACTTCTTTAGTACCGAAAGCACGTTTTCCAAAAATATCTTCTAAATCTTCTCTAAAAATCACTTCTTTTTCACAAAGTAAGTCAGCTAATTGGATTAATTTATCTTTATTTTCTGTTAATAAATCAATTGCTCTTTGGTACTGACCTTCAATTAAACCTGAAATTTCTTTATCGATCAATTTCGCAGTTTCTTCTGAATAAGGTTTAGAAAAGTTATATTCACTTTGACCAGATGAATCATAATACGTAATGTTTCCTAACGAATCATTCAAACCATAAATAGTAACCATTGCACGTGCTTGTTTGTTTACTTTTTCAAGATCGCTTAAAGCACCGGTTGAAATTTTATCGAAAATAACTTTCTCTGCAGCTCTACCTCCCATTGTTGCACACATTTCGTCTAACATTTGTTCTGTACGTACAATCTGGCGTTCTTCTGGCAGATACCATGCAGCACCCAAACTCATTCCGCGAGGAACAATAGTTACTTTAACCAACGGCGCAGCATGTTCTGTTAACCAAGAAACGGTTGCATGACCAGCTTCGTGTATTGCAATGGCATATTTTTCTTCTGGTGTAATAATTTTGTTTTTCTTTTCTAATCCGCCAACAATACGGTCAACAGCATCTAAAAAGTCTTGTTTATCAACTTCGGTTTTACCTTTACGTGCAGCGGTTAAAGCAGCTTCGTTACAAACATTGGCAATATCTGCTCCCGAAAAACCAGGAGTTTGTTTCGCAAGAAAATCAACATCAAGGTTTTCAACTTTTTTAATTTTCTTCAAGTGAACTTCAAAAATTTGTTTACGTTCGTTAACATCCGGAAGATCAACATAAATCTGTCTGTCAAAACGACCGGCACGCATTAAAGCTTTATCTAAAATTTCGGCACGGTTTGTTGCTGCCAAAACAATAACATTTGTGTTTGTACCAAAACCATCCATTTCGGTAAGTAATTGGTTCAGTGTGTTTTCGCGTTCATCGTTCGATCCCGAAAAATTCGATTTTCCACGCGCTCTACCAATGGCATCAATCTCATCGATAAAAATAATGGCAGGCGATTTTTCTTTTGCTTGTTTGAATAAATCACGTACACGAGAGGCACCAACACCAACGAACATCTCCACAAAATCGGATCCAGATAAAGAGAAAAAAGGTACTTGTGCTTCACCTGCAACGGCTTTTGCCAATAAGGTTTTACCTGTTCCCGGAGGACCAACTAATAAAGCTCCTTTGGGAATTTTACCACCAATCGAAGTATATTTTTCAGGATTCTTCAAAAATTCAACAATTTCTTGAATTTCTTCTTTTGCACCTTCTAAACCGGCAACATCGTTAAAAGTAACACGGCTATCGTTCTTTTCATCGAACAAACGAGCTCTTGATTTTCCTATCGAAAAAATCTGTCCGCCACCGCCACCGCTAGCGCCGCCACCCATTCTTCTCATGATAAAAATCCAAACTACCGGAATTAATATGATTGGTAATAACGAGAAAAGGATACCGCTCCAATTGCTTTCTTTTTCGTTAGAAAACTCTTTGATTTTTCCTTCGGTTGATGCTTGAATCAATTTCTCTTCAAACAGATCTTTATTGGCAATTTCTACAACATAATCAGGACCTGTTGACATGGAGCTTAACAAAGTAGGCTTGTTATCTTTTTGGTGTTCGGCAGTATTTTTTGCGGTTTCGTTTAAGAAAACTTGCGCAGACGAGTTGTTAAAAACTACTTTTTCTACCTGATTACCGTCTAAATACTTATAAAATGTAGAAAGACCTATGGTTTTATTACCTCCGAAACTACCTCCGCCGGTTGTAAGCGAAATAGCAAAAAGTATAAATATAATGCCACCATAAAGCATCCAAGGGTTGTACTTAGGCTTATTATTTACGGGATTCTTCATAAAATGATTACTGTGTTGGTTGGTTTGAAGTTACCTGGGTAATTTTAGCATCGCCCCAAAGGTCTTCAATGTTATAATATTCGCGGGTTTCTTTTTGAAAGATATGAACAACAATATTAATGTAGTCCATTAAAACCCAGTTTGCCTGTTCTGTTCCTTCAACATGCCAAGGCTTGTCTTTAAGTTCTTTTGATACAGTACGTTGAACTGCTCCGGAAATGGCGTTAACCTGTGTGTTAGAATTTCCGTCGCATATCACAAAATAATCACAGGCAGTATTTTCTATGGCTCTTAAGTCTAAAATGGTAATATTTTCTCCTTTAACGTTTTCTATTCCTTCAATAATTAAGGCTAATAAAGCCTCATTGTTCTTTTTGTTTTCGCTCATGTAACTATTTTGTACTTTAATTATTGCAAATTTATTAAATTGTATTGTCTTATAAATTAATTTTGTCCTAAAGATAGTATTTATAATGTATTTAATCAAACTCAATGCCACATCTTCTACAAACGATTTTTTAAAAAACTTGTCCACTACATCTAATTTAGACGATTTTACGGTTGTTTGGGCCGATATGCAGTTGCAGGGAAAAGGACAAATGGGAAGTGTTTGGGTTACAGAAGATGCTAAAAACCTAACGTTTAGTATCTATTTAAAAGAAAAGAACACCACAGCAGATAATCTGTTTACATTGAATGTTGTGGTTGCAAATGCCGTTTTAAAAACATTGATTTCTTTAAATTTAACGAATATTTATGTAAAATGGCCTAACGACATTTTGTCATGCAACAAGAAGATTTCAGGCATTTTAATTGAAAATAACATACATGCCAATGGCAGTATAAGTTCGGTAATTGGTATTGGAATTAATTGCGAACAGACAAATTTTGATGGATTTCCGCAGGCATCTTCTATCTTAAAACAGTATGATATCGCACCAGATCGTTTACAATTATTAACCGCAATAGTTGAAAATCTCAAAAAGAGTTTAAATAATTTAAAAACAGATGATGAATGGAATTATTATCATAACCATTTATTTAGAAAAGATAGCGTAAGTACTTTTGAAAGTAAGGACGGACAATTATTCAGTGGAATTATAAAAGAAGTAAATCGTCATGGTCAGCTGGTTTTACAGCTTGAAAATGACGATTTACAGTGTTATAATCTAAAGGATGTTAAGTTGATGTATTGATGTTTAATTCAGTATATTATCTTTTAATTTATCACATAAAGTTTCTTTATCATTCCTTATTAACCATCTTTTTTCTTCAATAAGTTTGTTTCGGTATGGAATTGCTTCTGCCGGGTATTCTAACCAAGGTGCGAAAAATGTTACACAACAAGGTGTGTCGGGATTTTCAGCCCAACCTTTTAGTGTTAAATAATAGTTGTTGCAATCTAAACCACTGTGGCTTATTATTCCAGAAAAACCATAAGTAAGATAAGACTCTTTATTTACATTCTTTAAATTCCAACTTCCTAAAGATTGATTAAAAGCTCTTGCATCATAAAACATATTTCTCATATCAACTACGTTACTAACATTCCATTCATCTAAAGGTTGGTTAAATGCTTTTGTTTGCTCAAACATCCACCTCATACTGGTTACATTACTTACATTCCAATCATTTAAAGGTTGGTTAAAACTTGTTGTACCGGAAAACATAGACTCCATATTTTTTACATTGCAAACATTCCAATTATTTAATGGTTGGTTAAAATGATGAGCATTTGCAAACATCCTGTACATATCGGTTACATTACTAACATTCCACATATTTAATGGTTGATTAAAACGATAAGCATTTAAAAACATTGACGACATTTTGGTTACCTTACCAACATTCCACTGGTCTAAAGGTTGGTTGAAATTGGTTACTTCGAACATACTGCTCATATCGGTTACCTTGCTTACGTTCCATTTGTTCAAAGGTTGGTTAAAAGCTGTAGCCCAATTAAACATATAAGCCATATCGGTAACATTACTTACGTCCCAATTTTCTAAGGGATGGTTAAATATCGGCGTGTATTCTTTATATGGATATCCACGAGGCATTGCAAACATACCTCTCATATTTTCTACTTTGCTCACATTCCATTTATCTAAAGGTTGGTTAAACGCTTCGGCACAATTAAACATATAAGCCATATTGGTTACATTACTTACATCCCATTCATTTAAAGATTGGTTAAAATTTACTGCAACAGAAAACATACTACTCATATCTGTTACGTTACTTACATTCCACTTTTCCAAAGGTTGATTAAAAACAGAAAAATGCCCTCGATGTGCACCAAACATTCCTTTCATATTTTTCACGTTGCTTACATTCCATTTCTCTAAAGATTGGTTAAACTGTATTGCTCCGGAAAACATTTCTGACATATTTGTTACTTTACCAACATTCCAATTCTCTATAGGTTGGTCAAATGCTTTGGCACAAAGAAACATTTCTGACATATTGGTAACGTTCTGCACATTCCACTTTTCTAAAGGTTGATTAAATGCTTTAGTGTATTTAAACATTCCACTTACATTAGTAACCTTTCTGGTGTTCCATTTATTTAAAGGTTGATTAAAATTGGTGAAATTATCATCGTGGGTGTGTAAACCACAAAACATATAAGACATATCGGTAACATTTCGTACATTCCACTCATTTAAAGGTTGGTTAAAAACAACTGCTTCTTGAAACATACCTTTCATAGTTGTTACACGGCTTACATTCCAACGGTCTAAAGGTTGATTAAATGACCTTGCCCCTAAAAACATATAAGACATATTGGTAACATTTTTCACATTCCAATTATTTAGTGGAAGATTAAAAGAAGACTGACTAAACAAACCAGCCATGTTGGTTACATTACTTACGTTCCAATTTGCAATAGACTGATCTATAGCACCGACACCAAAGAACATATAAGACATATCGGTTACCCTACTTAAATCGGGATGATCAGTAGCGGTAACTACCATACCGTATCTTTCTCTAAATGCATCTTTCATTGTACTCCATTTCACATCGCCCCATTGTTCCAATTCAATTAAACCTCCATCGGTGTGCCTTATAGGCAATTCTCTTTGTTTATGATAAATTCTGTGTAAAGGTATTTCTCCTGTAGGTGTTAAACTGATACGATATTTCCCTCTTTCCGAAAAAATCAAATGAAAATCATCTATCTCTGAACCTTCGCCGTTTATCTCAGGTTTCTCTATATTTTCCCAAGTGTAAGTATATTGCCCTTCTAAAAATATTTTAATATGGTATAACTTGTTTTTGTCTTTAGATTCTTGAGTAGCAGTGTACCAAGTGCCAACAAACGGTTTTTGTGCATAAGACTGAAAGCACATACAGCAAAAAAGTAGTGAAATTTTAAAGACAAATAATGTTTGTTTCATTGTATTTTTGGTTTTTGAAAAAATAATTTAAACGATTATCTAAATATAATACAAAATAAAAATGTATCTACTTAAAAGAATTAAGGGAGCCAAACTAAAAAATAAATCGCCATGGTCAGCTGGTTGTACAGCTTGAAAATGACGATTTAAAATGTTATAATTTAAAGGATGTTAAGTTAATGTATTAATCAGCAGGAACAAATTTTATAGATACCGAATTCATGCAATAACGGTTTCCGGTGGTATCTTTTGGACCGTCATCAAAAACGTGACCTAAATGTCCGTCGCATTTTGCGCAAGTAACTTCGGTTCTAATCATTCCGTGCGATGTATCTTTTGTATAGATTACAGATCCCTCGATAGCCTGATCAAACGATGGCCAACCACATGAAGAATCAAATTTTGCATCCGAATTAAACAATTTGTTTCCGCAGGCAGCACAAACGTAAGATCCTTTTTCAAAAAAATCGTTGTATTTGCCACTAAAAGGTCTTTCAGTACCTTTTTCTCGTAAAATGTAATATTCCTCGGGCGTTAGTTTTTCTTTCCAATCTTTCTCTGTCATAGTTTTTGTTGTTTGGGTTTGTGCATTAGCGTTGTGTTCTTTACAGCTTACCAATTGTAAAGATAAAAATATCCAAAATAGTTTAACTGGTAACGAACTGTACGATTTTTTCAATAACGTTCTCATCTCCTAAAATTTTTCTGTGTCCTAATCCTGTTGTTATTAATAATTCGTTGTTTTGCAGGTTTTTTGAAATTGCTTCGGCAGCAGTAAAAGGTACGTCTTTATCATTTTTATCGTGAATGATTAAAACCGGAACATTTACTTTTAACGCTTGATCGGCAACATCGTAATTGGTCATTTTGTCGTTGTATTTTCTTTCGAACATATTGATTAATGTCGGCGTTAATTTTTGTTTCATTCCAATAGTTCCTAAAAAATCTTCGGTAATGGCTTTTGTGGTATTTCCGCTACCAATAATGATAGCTTTATCTGTTTTTAAACCTCTACCTAAAGAATTTATCACACTCATTCCGCCTAACGAATGACCAATCATCACATCGAAACCACTATATTTCTTATCCAATTCAAAAACAGCTTCAATAAAATGTTTCATATTGGCAGTCGTTTTCGCACTTTTACCATGACCGGGAGCATCAAAACTAATAATGGTATAGTTTAATTCCTTAAAAGCTTTTGCAATAGATACCAATTGTGTGCCGCGACCATTCCAACCATGAACCAACAATACTTTTTTTGGTCCGAATTTATTCTCGTAAACCACAATCTCTTTGCCACTTTCGGGTAAGATTAATTTTGATTTATGCGAAACTTCGTACATTTTTTGTTCGCGTTTCGGCATTTTGTATTTAATAGGTGTTTCAAACAATTTCAAGGCAAACGCAGCTGCTATATTTTTATTTAATGTTTGTAAAACTTTCGATGTATTTTTAATATAACGTGGAACTTCTAAAACTTTTTCTTGTTTTTGTGCCATATTTTTTACTTTTGTAAACAAAGTTAAAAGGTATTGTTTGGAATATTTTATAATTTTAGAAAAATTTAATGATTAAATTATTTAGCTATGAAAAAAGTATTAGTATTATGCAGCGTGGCAGCTTTAATGCTGGCGTGTGCAACAAACCCGTTTACAGGTAAAAAAACAATGGCGTTTGTTCCGGATAGTTCATTGTTTGCATCTTCGTTTCAACAATATTCTACCTTTATAAAGGAGAATAAAGTAGTAACTGGTACCAGCGATGCCCAGATGGTACAACGTGTAGGTGAGAAAATTAAAAGTGCGTCTGAACAATGGCTTAAAGCAAACGGATATTCTAATTATTTAAAAGATTATAAATGGGAATATAAGTTGGTTCAAGATAACGCAGTAAACGCATGGTGTATGCCAGGTGGAAAAATTGTAGTTTACACTGGATTAATGAAAGTTGCACAAGGCGAAGCAGGTTTGGCAACGGTAATGGGGCACGAAGTTGCTCATGCTTTGGCTAATCACGGACAACAGCGTATGAGTGCAGGGCTTTTACAGCAATTAGGTGCTGTTGGTGTTACAGCGGCAACTGGAAATACTAGTGCGGAAACACAGCAATTGGCTATGGCAGCTTATGGTGCTGGAAGTAATGTGGCTGGAATGATGCCTTTTAGTCGTAAACATGAATCTGAAGCCGATAGAATTGGTCTAATTTTAATGGCAATTGCAGGATATAATCCAGATAACGCTATTTCGTTCTGGCAAAGAATGTCGGCTCAAGGCGGTAGCAAAACTCCGGAATTGTTAAGCACACACCCAAGCGATAAAACGCGTATTGCAAACATTCAAAAATTAATCCCAGAAGCAAAAGCAGAAGCTGCTAAATTTGGCAAAAAATATTAACTTCAAATAAAGGGCGGTTGTAAAACTGCCTTTTTATTTCTTCTTTATGAAAACATATATAAAAGGCGAAAAAAAAGTTCTTAACGCATGGGCTTTTTACGATTGGGCTAACTCTGTATATGCCTTGGTGATCTCATCTTCTATTTTTCCGCTGTTTTACGGAGCCTTGTTTAGGTTAGAAGATAAAGAATCTGCTTCGTTTTTTGGTATCGATACCCCGAGCGAATCTATTATTAGCTACGTAACCGCCATTGGTTTTTTAATCATAGCTTTTATTTCGCCACTTTTATCGGGAGTTGCCGATTATTTAGGAAATAAAAAGTTTTTTTTGAAACTGTTTTGTTTCGTAGGATCTATCTCTTGTATGATGCTTTATTTTTTCGATTTAAACAACCTATATATAAGTCTGTTCTTTTATATGATGGCGTTAATTGGTTTCTGGGGAAGTCTGGTTTTCTACAATTCTTATCTGCCCGATATTGCTTTTCCGGAGCAACAAGATGCTGTTTCCGCCAAAGGATATTCGTTAGGATACATTGGTTCGGTAATTTTGTTGATTATCAATTTGGCAATGGTTATGAAAAGCGAGCTTTTTGGTTTCGACGGACCTATGCAGGCAATGAAGTTCTCTTTCGTTTTGGTCGGAATTTGGTGGTTAGGCTTTGCACAATTTTCGTACAGATTATTACCGAATTTCAGAAATTCAAAGAAAATAAGTACACAAGCGTTCTTTTCGGGTTTCAGAGAATTAAAACGAATTTTTAAAGAATTAAAGCAGTATCCCGTTTTAAAAGGATACTTAGGTGCTTTCTTTGTTTACAGCATGGCAGTACAAACCGTAATGATTATTGCCGCTTATTTTGGCGAGAAAGAAGTTCAATGGGAAGATGATGACCAAAGGCAAATGGGATTAATCGTAAGTATTCTACTTATTCAACTAATTGCAGTTGTTGGAGCGATTCTTACATCGAAATTATCAAAAAGAATAGGAAACATAAATGCCTTAATTGTAATAAATACCGCTTGGATTTTTATCTGTATATGTGCCTATTTTGTTGTAAAACCAGTAGAATTTTATATAGTTGCAGCAATGGTTGGTTTGGTCATGGGCGGAATTCAGTCGCTTTCAAGATCAACCTATTCAAAATTATTACCAGAAACTACAGATACCACTTCGTTTTTTAGTTTTTATGATGTAACCGAAAAGATCGGAATTGTAATAGGAATGCTTATTTACGGAGGAATAGCTCAAATTACAGGCAAAATGCAAAATGCTATATTATTTTTAGTCGTATTTTTTGCAATAGGAATTATTTTATTAATAAGAACAGCAAAAAAAGAAGTTATTAGTTAAAATGAATAATATTTTTACAAATATTTTCGTATGTAAAAAAAATAATTTTATATTTGGATAAATTTAACATTCTTACTAAATCTTATGAGAAAATTAAAATATATTTTGGCATCAGTAGTTTTATCGGCTGGATTTGCATCATGTGAAACAGAGCCTATTGATGAAAAAGTAAAGGATGATAGTTTACCAGGAACACCTATATTAAGTTTCGATTTAAATGCTAAAGAAACAGTTGTAACTGATAAAGTAACAGTAGGTTTTAATGGAAATGCTATTACAATAAATGCACGTTTATCATTAGTAAATCACGAGAATACATCAAATCCTGAATTGCGTTATAAAGCGGCTAACCTTACTATTATGTATAGCACTTTTGTTGTTGGTAATTTTCCTACCAGATTAAGTATTGATAATCCCAGCAATTTATTAAGCACGGCTACTTTAGATGTACAAGAAATGGTGCCAGATGAAGATGAAGAAGGAGTTTATAACAGAGTTTGGGTACAATACTCAACATTGAACGCTGATGAAAAACAAAATGCTGGTTACGGAAATATTACACGTGTAAACGATGTAGCGAGATATATGAGTGGGAATTTTGATTATCTTCTTATACCTACTGAATTGGAGGATGAAGATATTGATTTAACTTTAGAACCACAAAGGATAACAAAAGGTAATTTCAATTATATAAATTATTAATATTATAAAGTCTTACAATTGTAAGGCTTTTTTATTGGCATAAATATTGAAACATTAAGTACTTAGTTAGAAATACATACGAACTTAATGTTTTAAAATGTTATTTATCTTTAAAAATGACATTTTGACTTATAAAATATTTATGTCACACGAAAAAATTATATCATTAGACAATTTGTCACTTCAAGATTTAGATTCAAATGCAGAATTTATTCCGTTGTTTTCTCAGGAAGACGAAGAGGCAATGAACAAAGAAGAAATCCCTACAGAACTTAGCATATTGCCTTTACGCAACATGGTTTTGTTTCCGGGTGTTGTAATTCCTATTACGGCAGGGCGCGACAAATCTATCAAATTAATTAACGAAGCTTTAGAAGGCAATAAAACAATCGGAGTTGTTGCCCAGCTTAACGAGGAAGTTGAAGTTCCCGGTGGAAACGACGTGTACCGATTTGGTACCGTTGCTAAAATCTTAAAAACGCTGAAGTTGCCCGATGGTAACATTACGGTGATTTTACAAGGTAAAAAGCGTTTTGCAATTGATGAAATTATT
Source organism: uncultured Flavobacterium sp. (assembly GCA_946479395.1). The sequence continues at coordinate 17,424 of CAMLFV010000015.1, forward strand.
CAGGAAGATCCGTATTTAAAAGCAAAAGTTGTTGAAGCTGAAGATGCAAAGCCAGATGCAAACGATTTGGAGTTCAAAACCATCATTGAAACCATTAAAGAAACGGCGCAGGAAATTGTTCGCGAAAACCCGAATATCCCATCCGAAGCTGCTTTTGCACTTAAAAATATCGAAAGCAATTCGTTTTTGGTAAACTTTGTTTCATCAAACCTAAATCTTGATGTTGCAGATAAACAAGCTCTTTTAGAGAAAAACGATTTAAAGGAGCGAGCGTTGGAAACTCTTCGCAGAATGAATACTGAACTTCAGAAACTGAATCTAAAAAACGATATTCAAACCAAAGTGCGTATTGATTTAGATCAGCAGCAAAAAGAATATTTTTTACATCAGCAAATAAAAACCATTCAAGAAGAATTGGGTGGCGTTTCGCATGAGCAGGAGTTTGAAGAAATGCGTAAAAAAGCGAAATCTAAAAAATGGGATGCTAAAGTTCAAGAGCATTTTGATAAGGAATTAAGCAAAATGCAGCGCATGAATCCGCAAGTTGCAGAATTTTCGATCCAAAGAAACTATTTGGAACTTTTGTTGGAATTGCCTTGGAATGAATACACCGTTGATAAATTCGATCTTAAAAACGCCAAAAAGATTTTAGATAAAGACCATTACGGGTTGGAAGATGTTAAACGTCGTGTAATTGAACACATGGCGGTTTTAAAACTTCGCAACGATATGAAATCGCCAATATTGTGTTTGTATGGTCCGCCGGGTGTTGGTAAAACATCAATTGGGAAATCGGTTGCAACAGCATTGGGCCGCGAATATGTTCGTATTTCGTTAGGTGGTTTGCGTGACGAAGCCGAAATTCGCGGACATCGTAAAACCTATATCGGTGCTATGCCGGGGCGTATTATTCAATCAATCAAAAAAGCAAAAACATCAAATCCGGTGTTTGTTTTAGATGAAATCGATAAATTGTCAAGCAGTAATCAGGGCGATCCGTCAAGTGCCATGTTAGAAGTTTTAGATCCGGAACAAAACAAAGAATTCTATGATAATTTCGTGGAATTAGGTTTCGATCTTTCAAAAGTAATGTTCATTGCCACATCAAATAGTTTAAATACCATTCAGCCTGCGTTGTTGGATCGTATGGAAGTTATAGAAATGAACGGTTACACTATTGAAGAAAAAACCGAGATTTTAAGACAACATTTGCTTCCAAAACAGCTAAAAGAGCATGGGTTGGATGCTAAAACAATCAGTATTCCTAAAAAAGTAATGGAATTTATCGTTACTAAATACACACGCGAATCGGGTGTGCGTAAGTTGGATAAACAAGTTGCTACAATTGTTCGAAATATTGCAAAATCGATTGTTTTAGAGGAAGAATTCAACGAAAAACTGACCGAAGAAGATATCATTAAAATTTTAGGAGCACCTAAATACGATTACGATAAATATGAATCAAACGATGTTGCCGGTGTGGTTACAGGCTTGGCTTGGACACGCGTAGGTGGAGATATTTTGTTTATAGAATCGATACTTTCTGAAGGAAAAGGAACGCTTACAATGACCGGAAATTTGGGTAATGTAATGAAAGAATCGGCAACGATTGCGTTGGAATACATTAAATCGAACAGTAATTTGTTTGGAATTGATGCTAAAGTGTTCGATAAATACAAAATTCACGTTCACGTTCCGGAAGGCGCAACACCAAAAGATGGTCCGTCGGCAGGTATTGCAATGCTTACATCAATGGTTTCGAGTTTTACCCAACGTAAAATCAAGAAAAATGTTGCAATGACCGGTGAAATTACCTTACGTGGAAAAGTGCTTCCGGTTGGTGGTATCAAAGAAAAAATATTGGCTGCAAAACGCGCAAATATTAAGGAAATTATTCTTTGTAAAGATAATAAACGCGATATCGATCAAATAAAACCGGAATATTTAACAGGTTTAACGTTTCATTACGTTGATAAAATGACCGAAGTTATTGAGTTGGCATTGACAAATCAAAAGGTTAAAAACGCAAAAGAGCTTACGGTTAAAGAGGCTTAATTGAAATATAAATTGATTCCAAAAGCCAGTACAGAAATGTATTGGCTTTTTTCTTATTTTTAGTTAAATTTTAATGAAATGCAAAAGAGTGAATACAGAGCTTTTTTAGATAATAACTTTAAAGGTTTGAAAGTTAGGGCACCTTTATTTTATTCATGGGATATTGGAATACGATTTAATTTGCAAATAGATGCAACTAATGATGAGAATTATTTTCATGAAGTTAATTTTCGTGCATCTTCTATTTTTAACGATGCTT
>CAMLFV010000016.1 GCA_946479395.1 uncultured Flavobacterium sp.
ACGGTTTGACATAACTATCCTGATTAAATATAACTTATATTTCCATTAACTAATAATTTAAACTCATTCTGTACTTGTTGATCGCTTCTCATCTTATCCATTAACATTAAAGGAGTTAACCAATCACCAAAAGTACCATTAGCATAATTATTATACAGATCTCGTCCGTTTTTATATAAATTAGGATCTACCCATGGCGCTGCTTGAAAAGCTCCTAAAAAGTAGTTTTGGTTAATACCATTTGTACCTACACTAGTTGCTTGATTATTTTTTGAAAAGTTAGCACTTACATTGGTACCAAATACTAAACGATCGTCAGAACTTTTTCCATTTAAATTAGAACGGAAATTAAATCTTTGTAATCCTGTATCTTTCAAAATACCTTCGTAATCTGCATAACCTATAGAAGTATACGATGATAAGTTTTTAGAACCTGCTGAAAAAGACAATGTATGAGTACTCATTAATGCATCTCTCATAAAAATATCTGTCCAATCTGTATCTACTTTTCTTTGAGCAGCAGTAAGACTTGGAATACCTGCAGCAGGATAAGCAGTTCTAGCCGCTTTCAAGAAATTATCATACTCATTGGTATTCATTAAATTATATTGATTTTCTTGTAAAGAAGAAACACCAACAGTACCAACATATTTTACTGATAAAGAAGAATCAAATGATGCGGTTTTAGTAGTTACCACAATTACACCATTAGCACCTCTGTTTCCATAGATTGCAGTTGCCCCAGCATCTTTCAACACGGTAATATTTTCAATATCGTTTGGGTTAATTGATCTAAAACGATCAGACGACATTGGCACGCCATCAATTATATATAACGGCTGAACATTTCCGTTAATTGACCCCAAACCTCTTAAAAGCACCTGGGTATCATTACTTCCTGGTTGACCAGAACCAGTTGCAATATTTAAACCAGGGATTTGCCCTTGTAAGGTTTGTAGAAACGACGCATTTGGACGCCCTTCAATTGTTTTTGAAGTAACTGTTGTTGCTGCTACTGCAGATTTTTCTTTAGTCACAGTTCTATACATATCAATTACAACATCTTCTAAGAAAATTGATTCATCTTCTACTAATGTTGCATTTAACACACTAGAATCTCCAACTGTAAGGGTTACAGCTTTGAAGCCTTCGTAAACAACTCGGACTTTATCGCCTTTTTTTAAATTTAACGTATACTTCCCTTCGTCGTCAGTATCTGTACCAAAAGTGGTACCTACCACCATAATGGTTGCCCCAGGAATAGGGTCACCATCTTCTGTTTTTACAACTCCTGTTACTTGCTTGCCTGATTGTGCAAAACCTACTTGCATAATCAAAGCAAAAAACAGAGTTAAAATCCAAGTAAACCTTGATCTCATATTAATTTAATTTGAATTAGTTTAAGTACAAAACTAAACCTTTTTTATATAATAACAAATTTTTAACATACCTATTTAATAAGAAATCGAACCTATTAAAGATAAAATCTCCTCAATTTTAAACAAATGAGACACTTATTCTAATATTTTCTTAACTAGAAACTCAACTTTTAGTTTGATTATTAAATCTAAAAAAACTCGCAAAAAATTAGAAAACAATCTCCTTAAAAAAACAAAATCTGCCTCAGTTACGAGACAGATTTTCATATTCAATAATTATTTTTAGTTATTTCTTAATAAACTTATAACTTTTCTTAGCTCCGTCTTTAGAAATTACCAACATATAAACACCCTCTTTAAGAGTAGACACATCAATAGATGTATTATCCGAACTAAATGTCAGATTTTGACTTTTTACTTCTTTTCCTAACATGTCATATACTTTAAAACTTGCATTAGCTAAAATACCTAAATCACCAGCAATGTTTAATACAGAAGTTGTTGGATTCGGATAAATATTTAAATCATTTAATATAATATCATCAACTGACAAAATTAGCTTTGATGCTCCAGAAACAATTAGGGAATAATCTTGCGAACCTCCTTGCAAAGTACCTGTGTGATTTATAGTAATTTTATAATCTCCAGCTATTTTATCTGCTGATGTAAAAAACTCTATTTTTTCAATATTGTCTCTCTCATTTCTAGCATTTCTAACAGCAATATTACTACTTGTTGGAAGAATGCTCCATTTTTTATCTAAAGCCCAAGGATAAAACACTTTACCCGTAGTTAAATTTGTTAACGTTATATCTAAATCATTTACCAATTTTTTTAGATTCACATCTCCAGTGGTATCTGCTGTTCCTGCAGGATCGTTCCAAGCCATAGTAACAACTAAATCTTCAAAACCATCATAAGGAAACACATATTCGTAAGTGTCGCCCTGCGTTAAGCTTAACTCTTCCATTACTGCTAAACTATCTTTAACAGCATCCATTACCAATTTTCCTTTTCCTGCATCAATTAACCCCCAACCAAACATAAAATCTGGTCCTGCAGCTGGTCCTGCTTCACGAGCTGTATGTGCCATTAACGCCCTAACTGTTGCCGATTTCATATAACGTCCAAACAGATCATTATGATATCCCTGCCACATAGTTAACACACCTGTAACTGCGGGTGCTGCCATAGAAGTACCGCTCATTACATCAGTTGCTTGATTTCCTGTAATACCAACAGATGTAACATTCATTCCTTTTGCAGCAATATCTGGTTTAATTCTAAAATCATTTGTAGGTCCATAATTACTAAAAGGAGCTATAAAAGGATTTGAACCACTTACAGAAGCCGTACCTGTTATCCCAGTATAATTTTCAGTCCCGTATGTTGCCGCAACAACAACAACATTTTTAGAAACACCTGCTTGAGATAATAAATCTTTTTTATTCTTTGCTGGATTATAATTTGCATCTCTATCATTTCCGGCAGCAAACACAATTGTATAATATGGCGCATTATTTGCTAATAAATCATAATCTCTAGCGTCACTATTGTACAAACCAAATATATTCACAGAACCTCCCGACCCAAAATAATTTGCGGTATTAAGACCATAAGAATGATTTGAAGTATAAATTGGTGCAGTAGTACTAGCTGCCGCTGTAGCCATTTCACTTAAATCTTGTATCCAGTTATATGCAAATACTTTTGCACCCCAAGCAAATCCCCAACCAAGACCTGATCCAAAATTTCCGGCAGCCACAGTACCCGCCACGTGAGGACCATGTTCTCTTCCGTCTTGATTATTTCCTTGAAAATTATTACCAGTATCTTTTACGCTATAACGATTTACACCTGCAGTCATAAAACCTAAGTGATTAATTGTTAAAACGCCTCCATCCCATACACCAACATTCATACCTGTACCATTAATGCCGTCTGTATGCATATCCTTAGCATTAGCTGTTTTCAAAGAACTTGCTGTTGGAGAGTTATTGAATGTAGTATTATAAATTAAAGCTCCTGTTTCATCTTCATAATTAACCAACGAAAACGCGTTACCATCAGTACTTCCCCCAATAGGCATACCTTTTTGCTCTGCAATTTCAACCGCTTTCTGGTATCTTCTTTCAAACTCTTGAGATTTTTCTTTTGAAAAATTTTGTAAAAATTCAATATTTGTAGCCTTACGCACATATTCAGGCATAGTTTGTTCCTGTTCTTGAGCGTTAACATTATTAAATGATGCTAATGCCAATAAAGCCAAGAATAACTTCGTAATTTTATTTTTCATTATATTTAAATATTAATCATAATACATTTAGAATATCAAATTTATGTAATTTTGTTGTGATTTTTATTTTTTTGTCAAATTATTGCAATATTTAACATTCTATTATGTTATTAAAAACATTTAGTGGTTTAAAATACGAAGTTGGAACTGATGAAGCTGGCAGAGGTTGCCTTGCTGGTCCGGTTACGGCAGCAGCCATTCTTATAAATGATAGATTGGAAAATGAATTAATCAACGATTCTAAAAAACTATCCATTAACTCTAGAAATAGTTTAAGACGTTTTATTGAAGATCATAGCAATCTTTTTGGTATTGCGCATGTTTATGAAAATAGAATTGATGAAATTAATATTCTGAATGCATCTATTGAAGCAATGCACTTGGCTGTTGGGCAATTAAATTTTGAACCTGAATTTATTATTGTTGACGGAAACCGTTTTAAACCTTATAAACAAATTCCACACGTTACTATAATTAAAGGTGATAGTAAATATTTAAGTATTGCCGCAGCATCAATACTAGCTAAAACATACCGTGATGAATATATGTTGCAACTACACGAAGAATTTCCAATGTATGGCTGGGACACGAACATGGGCTATCCTACCAAAAAACATCGCGAAGCTATTTTAGAATACGGACCTTGTAAACACCATCGAAAAACATTTCGCTTATTACCAGAACAATTGGTATTGGATTTAAATAAATAAGGAGTGAAATTTCACTCCTTATTATATTATAAAAACTCGGCTTCAAAAAGCTCTTTAAAATAATGCAAGATTTTTTGTTTTACCTCTTCTTCATTTACCGTTTCTACTCCCAATTCTACATTTAATGAGGCTACCGCTTTTCCACGAATACCACAAGGAATAATATTATCGAAATATCCTAAATTGGTATTTACATTAAACGCGAAGCCGTGCATGGTTACCCAACGCGAAGCACGCACACCCAAAGCACAAATTTTTCGGGCAAACGGTGTTCCAACATCCAACCAAACTCCGGTTTCTCCTTCGCTTCGCTCCCCTTTTAATCCGTAATCTGCCAATGTTCTAATAAAAACATCTTCTAAAAAGCGTAAGTATTTGTGAATATCGGTAAAAAAGTTATCTAAATCTAAAATCGGGTAACCTACAATTTGTCCGGGTCCGTGATACGTTATATCTCCCCCTCGGTTTATCTTATAAAATGTAGCATTCTTTGCTGCCAATTGTTCCTCATTCAACAACAAATTTTCCAAATCGCCACTTTTACCCAATGTGTAAACATGCGGATGTTCTACAAACAAAAGATAATTTGGCGTTTCTTTCTGGTTTGCCTCGTCTTTTCTGTTTTGCGATTTTATATCTAAAATTCCTTGAAACAATTCTTCCTGATAATCCCAAGTGTCTTTATAGTCTTTTAACCCTAAATCTTGTATTTGAACTTTTTTATTCATTGTGTGTTGTGTTTATCTGTTGTACTTAGGATTGTTTAAAATTACCAAAGCGCCAATAACTCCGGGAACCCAGCCTGCCAAGGTTAACAGAAATACGATTATTATTGATCCGCAACCTTTATCAAAAACAGCGAATGGCGGTAGAAAAATGGCTAATAAAACCCTCCAAAAACTCATAGTGTTTCTATTAATTAATATTTATACAAATTTAATCAATTAAAAACAATGTGGCATTTAAAAATATTCAAACAAAATAGATTAATCAACTAAAAAATAATTAATTTTGCAGGTTAAATAAAGAAAATATAAATTTTATGCAACTTTCAGAACAAGAAATCATCAGAAGAGAAAAATTGGGCAAGTTACGTGAACTTGGCATCAATCCTTATCCCGCTAATTTGTTTCCAGTAAATCACACATCGAAGCAGATCAAGGAAACTTTTGAAGAAGGCAAGAAGGTTGTAACTGCCGGCAGATTAATGAGCGTACGCGACCAAGGTAAAGCCAGTTTTGCTGAAATTCAAGATCAAGAAGGCAGAATTCAATTATATTTAAACCGCGATGTTATTTGCGCAGGCGAAGACAAAACATTGTACAACACCGTATTTAAAAAATTGACCGATTTGGGCGATTTTATTGGCATTGAAGGCGAATTATTTACAACACAAGTGGGTGCAAAATGTATCCGAGTAGAAAAATTTTCGATTCTTTCTAAAACTTTACGCCCGTTGCCGTTGCCAAAAACCGATGACGAAGGCAATGTGTTTGACGCTTTTACCGATCCGGAATTGCGTTACCGTATGCGTTATGTAGATTTAATTGTGAATCCGCTTAACAAAGAAATTTTTATAAAACGCACCAAATTATACAACGCTATGCGCTCGTTTTTTAACGACCGTGGTTATTTAGAGGTTGATACTCCGGTTTTACAATCGATTCCCGGTGGTGCAGCAGCACGTCCGTTTATTACACACCACAATGCGTTAGATATTCCGTTATACATGCGTATTGCTAACGAATTGTATTTAAAACGTTTGATTGTTGGTGGATTTGAAGGTGTTTACGAGTTTTCTAAAAATTTCCGTAACGAAGGAATGGACAGAACCCATAATCCAGAATTTACGGCAATGGAAATTTACGTTGCCTATAAAGATTACAATTGGATGATGGAGTTTACCGAACAATTACTAGAACATTGTGCCATTGCGGTTAACGGAACTAGCGAAGCTACGTTTGGCGAACACAAAATTAATTTTAAAGCGCCATACAAACGGGTAACGATGCGCCAAGCGATTATTGATTTTACGGGTTTTGATATTAACGGAAAGACCGAAGATGAAATTCGCGAAGCTGCTAAAAGCATGGGAATTGCCGTTGATGACACCATGGGTAAAGGAAAATTGATTGATGAAATTTTTGGTGAGAAATGCGAAGGAAACTACATTCAACCAACGTTTATTACCGATTATCCTAAAGAAATGTCGCCACTTACCAAAGAACACCGCGACAACCCAGAATTAACAGAGCGTTTTGAATTGATGGTTTGTGGTAAGGAAGTTGCCAATTCGTATTCGGAATTAAACGACCCAATTGATCAGCGCGAGCGCTTTGAAGAGCAATTGAAATTATCTGCGAAAGGCGACGATGAAGCTGGACAGTTTATCGACGAAGATTTCTTGCGTGCATTAGAATTCGGGATGCCACCAACAGGTGGTTTAGGTATTGGTATGGACCGATTGATTATGTTTTTAACTAACAACCCGTCAATACAAGAAGTATTGTTTTTCCCGCAAATGCGCCCAGAAAAAGCAGCACCAAGTTATGAGTTAACCGATGACGAAAAAGTAATTATCAGTATATTAGAAGCCAACCAAAACAAGCTTGCTATTACAGCTTTAAAAGAACAAGCAGGATTAAGCGGTAAAAAGTGGGACAAAGCCATGAAAGCTCTAGCTTCATACAACCTTACCAAAGTGGTTACAGAAAATGAAGAAAAAGTAGTTGAGGTTGTTTAAACGAACTCGAAGCTTCATATACAAAACAGAGGTTTGGCTGATTAAGTCAAACCTCTGTTTATTTTAAAAGTACTTCAAAAAATTAATTAATTTGAAAAAAAGTTTTTGTGCTTTAACTTGTACTTAAAGCGGAATTTACAGACTGTGTTAGATTATCTACCAGCAAGCCTAATATCTCATCCATCAATTTAAGATCTTTCTTGGAAGTGCGTGCGAAATCATGGTTAAACTGCAAGCGATGCTTTATAAGCCCAAAAAAGTTTTTATTATTGTATTTATCAAACAGAAACTCTACCTTTTCCAGCTCCGGCTCAAGATGTACAATAAGCTTCCACAAAATGAAGGGTGTAGCATAATTGGGCAAATATGAAGATTTTGAGAAAACCAGCGTACGAAAGACCCTCATAAGCGTATGGTTAAACAAAAGCTCTGCACCTTCACTATTTTTCCTACCATTTTTGCGCAAAGCCAAATAACTTTCGTATAATACTTTTGCAGACCGGAAATAGTACTCCAAATCGGGATAGCATTTTTCATGCGGATCTTCCCAATGTATCTGCGGATATACCGCAGATTGATACACTCTTTTTTCGTGCTTCATTATCTCTTTGAAAAACGTCTGGTGCTGGAACAGATTTTTCTGTATCCAAATACGAGAATGACCAATAATAACCACCTCAACATTGCTGCCCAGCCTTGCGCCTACAGACTGTTGCATAGAGCCAAGAACCACGCTACCCAGCCCCTCACCAACCAAAAGCAAATAATAAACAGACTTTACATATGCAATTCTTTTATCAAACAAGTATACCTCCTCCACAGGCTTTATGCGTAAAATTTGAGAGACAATCTTTGTCTGTTCATCTTCATCAACTGCATAGTCAATAAGCTTAAAGCTATGTTCCGGCACAATTGTTTTAATCGACTTTTTAAGTTCTGAAAAACGTTTAGAAACCAGATGGCACAATTTGCTTTCGGATTCGATTAAGGCAGTAACCAGATCGTCATTAAAATAATCGTCATTGTCTTCTGCACATTGCACTGCTCTTTCCAGTTCACCTATCAAAAAGAATTCGGTTTCATTTTTTCTAACAAATAAAGAGGCCAACTCAGGTTCTACCAGTATCAATCTATTGATACTCTGGTGTAAATTTTCCAAATTCAGCTTTCGACCAAAATAAAGCTGTTCCAATTGAAAAATATCATATTCAAATACCGAATTTAAAATTAGAACCGTACCTAACTGGGATGAATACTTTTTCATGCGGCTGCTCTCTGAAAACAGCAGATCGTGATCATGATGAAACCGGTCGGTATACTGCCTGTATTTTTTTTTACAGCTGCTCCAAGATGCATCTGAACAACCAATACCATCTGCATTACTATACAGCACTGCCGGCTTGCGACAGTATGCCATACTGAACGGATTACCAATTGACAGGTTGTTTTCAAGCGTAAGCTCATCCATAACATGTATAAACAAGCCATAGTTTATATAAGCGCTTGCGATCCATTTTTTTGACTCAACAAGTTTTACATCTAACTTACTAACCAAAACGATTAAGAGTTGTGAAATGCCATTGTCTGTGGGGTAATAAAAAATACCGGCTATTGCGAATTCTGCTATCAGCTGGCGAAGGCTGTTCTGCAAGACCGGATCTAATTCTGAAGTAATTTTAACTGTATCCATAACATTTGATTTTTAAAGATTTGAATACAAACTTAAAATGTAGCAAAAGGATATAAAATTCAGCTACGGTATAAAAAATCCGCCACAGCGGGATATTTTAGACTAATGTATTTAGCAGGAGCTTTAATGATAATTGCGGACCTATTTATACCTATCAAGTTATTTTTTACTATATTAGCTCTATACTATTTGTAAACCACAAAAAAACTGTCTGAAAATTTATCTACCTTCAGATACAAAACCCTGTTTTTTATTCTGCTTTTTACGTTTTTTAGCTAAAAAGCATTTCATGCATTAAGGTAGCCTTTGCTATGCTTTATCTATGGAGTATCCTCCCAGTTGTTATTTAGAAAATTTTTCGGTTTGCACTTTAAGCTTTTTACCTAATTTTTATTAAATTTACATTTACGTTAAACCAAATTAAAATGCCATGGAACAGAAAATTCACGAAGGACGCAATGTAAAACGATTCAGGGAAATGCTGGGTATAAAACAAGACGCTCTGGCATACGAACTTGGCGACGATTGGAACCAAAAGAAAGTATCTATGCTTGAGCAGAAAGAAACGATAGACGAAACCCTTTTAGAGCAGATTGCCGCCGTACTTAAAATTCCATCAGAAGCCATACAGAATTTTGATGAAGAAAGAGCTATAAATATTATTTCAAACACTGTTAATAATAATGATAACGCAAGCGGTAACTCTTTATTTAATTATTATCCCACAATAAATCCTATTGATCAAATCATCCAACTGCACGATGAAAAGATTGCCTTATACGAGCGTATGCTTAAAGAAAAGGAAGAAATGATGCTGCGCTTAGAAAAACTAATAAACAGTAAACAAATGGATTAAAAATGTGCTGTAACCAGCATTTATACAAAGCTCGTAATAACAAAACCCTCTGCTGATTGGCAGAGGGTTTTGTTTTTTATCTAAAATGTTTAATATAAAAAAACGCTACCTATTACAGCAGCGTTTTTAAAACATTAAATTTTAAACTTTATTATTTTGCAAGTTTTAAGTTTCTGATTTGCTCGCTATTTAATTTTTTTAACTTTAGATTTTTAATTTGATTAACATCCAGTTTTAAATTCCTAACACTAGTTCCTTTTGGTGCTGGAGCTGGTGCACTCGCATAAGTATATTGACCATTCCAAAATAATTTCGCCACCTCTGAATTATCCACAAGTGAAGTATCCGCAGTATAATTTGCCGTTCCAACACCACTTTGCGGGTCAGTCCCTGAAACAAAATTATAAGTATTACTTTCTGCACTATATTCATTAGCATTCCCATCAAAAGTCACATACCCTCCATCAGTGTATAATGTTGGTGCTTCATGTGGAAAGTAAACTGCCGGAGCATTAGGATCGGTCATATCTACCGGTACAAATACTAGCATATAATGTGTATTCGCTGCAGTTCCAATTTTTGAAATATCACTTTCATCTGCTGAAATAAGGAACCATCTTGTACATAATACAGTATTTCCTTGCTCTGTAGTATAGTTATAAGGTACTATTTGACTTTGAGCATTTCTAGTAATAGCCCAATAAGTATTAGTTACTGGTCTCCAATCCCCACCATACTCAATTCTATTTCCTGTTGGTTCTGGTTCTTCTTCTTTTTCTTCAACAATAAATTTAAATGTAGAAGTATAATCATCCATTGTTGCAATAACCGTATGCGAACCTGTTTTAACAGGCGTATAGGTATTACTTGGCATTGTAGTACCGTTTACTTTAAATTTGGTAGATTTAGTTACATCCACACCATTCAACGCTGCTGTAAATTCAAATTTATCGCCAATGTATTTAGCTTCATTAGGATTGCTATGTACAGCCACAAACTTTAATTCTTCGGGTACCTCTGGTCCAGTTGGTATGGTACCGTTATCTACATATTCTACACATGAATTTAAACTAAATACAGCTAGTAGAAAAAAGAGTAGTTTATTAATTTTCATAAAGTAATTGTTTTAAATATTTGTAATTAAACCCCTAAAGTATAAAAAAAAAGTACTGCTGTTAAAAAATTAACACATTTATTTTTTATTTCGTTTAATATAACGCTTCTTTTTTAAACGATCAACAGTATCGTCTATCAATTGTTTGCCTTCCATATCGTAATAATGCAGATACAGTTTCTTTGCCAGTTTAAGTGCTTTTTTAATCTGTAACTTTCTTTCATGCAAATGAACTTCTGCCAATTTTATAGCTAAAATATCTATCCCTTTAATTTTTAAAGCAAATTCGATTAATTTTTCGGCTTCGTTGTAATCTTCGTTTTTTAAAAGGGTTTCAATATAATGCGGGTACACATCTACCGCGTTTAAATCTACGCTTATTGCTTTTTGAAAGTATGTTTTGGCTTCCTCATACTGCTTAAACTGTTCTGCCAAAAACCTGCCGTACAAACAAAGTGTTTGAGTATTGTTTTCATTGTAAGACAAGGCATATTCCAATGATGTTAGGGTATCTTCTAAACTATACGGGTAATTATCTAACGCCTGTACTAAATATATATCGATTGATTTCATTTTTTAAATTTGATTGATTTGTGCGTTTTCTTGCACTTAAAATTATTCAATAAACCCTTTGTGTGTAATTATTTCCACCACATAGAAACATAGATTTTTCTTATGTTTTGAAAAATTATGATAGACGTTTTACTTTTCGAATAGCAAACTATGTGAAAAATAATATAATTTTCTATCCCCCTCTTTGACGATTAGTTATAATTCTACTCGTCTATGTGGTTAATTTTATTTTGAATTACTCCCAACAGGTTTTTATTAACTAAAAAAGCCCGAAGGTAACTTCGAGCTTTATGATATTTCTAATAAAAAATTTCTATGAAAAATATAAACCACGAAGATTCTGCGCCGGATTTACCAGCGGGCAAGTACCAAAAGTGTTCATTCTTACCATCATATCTTCAATTCTTAAGTAATTATTATTCTGCAAATATACTGATTTATTTTATAACTGTATCAATTCGTTAAAATCGGCAGTATTGGTAATCGTGTCATCTTGGTATTTAAGCGTCCAACCTAATGACTGCGTTACCACCAAAAACTTACTCAATTCGCTTACCAATCGGTTTTTTGCATTCGACTGAATGTTAGATTTCATTATTTTTTCATGGAACTGTTTCTTTACGCTTTCTTGAATGGTGTTGTAATCGTTACCTTTAAAGGCATTAAACCGAGATTCTTCTACATCGTAAATTTTAATATCGGGATTGATCTTTATTTCTTCTTTTGGAATAAACGTAATTTTCACAGTTTTGTTGGTTTCATCTAGAGCATATTCAAGCTTTGACAGATCGTACATAATCTGCACATCGGCATTTACAACTACCAATGCTTTTTTATCGAAACTCATTAAATTCATAAACGATTTCTCGTCTTTGTAATTGTAAATTTGCGATATTTTGGCTTCGTTTACCACCAATTTACTCACGTTTTTCATTTGCTGCTGAATCAGTTCGGTATCAGGCAGCACTTCGTTCTTTTTATCAACTTTTCGCATGATAAAAAAGGTAAGCAGGCTGCCTAAAGCAATACAAATCAGGGCAAATATTAAGGCTTTTTTCGTCATAATTATCTAAAATTCATAAATGGATATTGTTCCAACAAATCATCCAATTTTAATGCCAGTTTGTCTAAAAACTGCTGATGTGCTTCGGTGTACGGATTAAACGGACGGTGCGCCAAACCTTTCTGAACCTCATCGACTTTTTTCATGGTTGATAAAATTTCCGGATCGATACAATTTTGAACAAACGATTCCCAGATGTAATCAACAGCCAATTCGTTTGGATGGATCATATCCTTGTTGTAAAAACGATAATCGCGTAATTCATCCATCATTATTTCGTACGAAGGAAAATAATAGTTTAAACTTTGATTTTCTTGTAAATGCTGATGCAACGCTGCTATTAAATGTGCTTTGCTACGTTGATTTTCTATAAAACCATCTTTAATGTGTCGAACAGGTGAAATGGTATAAATAATCTGAATATTTGGATTGATTTGACGTAATCTGGCTTCGATCTGAAAAATAGCTTGCTGACAATCATCAATCGACAATAATTCTTTCTGAAATTTTTGTTGTGGAATTTTATGGCAGTTGGCTACAACTTCATTGGTTTCAATCAATCGATAAACCCACGCCGTTCCTAGTGTTACAATAAAATGTGATACTTGTTCTATATCGTTTCTAAAATTGGATATTTTCTGATTCAATGCATTAATAATATCTTCCTGTTCCAGCTCATTTAAATCGGAATGTGCATGGAAACTACTCCATATTTCGTTGTGCAGAAAAACATCGGTTTCCGAAAAAACTTTATTATTTACCGCATATTGCACAAGGTTGGATATTGCCTGAGGATGAAACAAAATTCCCAACGGGTTTACCGTGTTTACAAACTGATACTGCTTAAATCGCTGTGCCATATTTACGGCAAAACAACTGCCCACACTGACAATTTTTGAATGGTAATTGATTTTGTTGTTTAACGGCTGAATGGGAACAAGAGTTTGTAACTGCATTTTTCTGTAAAATTACAAAGATTAACGAACATTTGTACATCTTAATTTTCCCACAGATGCACAGATATAAATTATCATAGATCTATCAATTAAAATGAATAGAATTTATTAAACTTTCGTCAGTTCGATCTTGTCGAGAAATTTGAACACCAAACTTCTCGACAAGATTTCTCTTCATTTCATTACGAAAAATCTACTCGAAGTGACGACTATCTTTATATAATTTTGGGATAGTGTTTCTAACAGTCAATTTATTAAGAAATCTGTGAATCTGTGGCTAAAAAAACTATCTTTTAAAATAAGCCGTCATATCTTCGCCGCTTTTTTGTTCCAGCGTATAATCATCGCATGAATACATGTGAATACCTTCAAAAATCACGTTTGGACCTTCAATTACCATTTCATCGGCTTCCTGTAAAAAAGCTTTTAAGATCAATCCTTTTTTATGTTCTTCATAAGCTTCTTTAGATTCGAATATTTTTAAGTTTAAGAATTTATTCGGATCGATCTGATCAATCATATTGGTTACATGCAAAGTTCCCAATTCGTTTTGTACCAAAGCATCGGCTTCTTTTCGCACCAGATTAAAAAACGATTCTCTTTTATCGGGAAAAACCCGATACGCTACAATTACTACATATCTCATAACTTGAATTTTTATTTTAAAGTTACGAATTTGATGTAAAAAGAAAAAGAGGAAAATTAACTTTCCTCTTTTTATCAATATTTAGTTGCTTCTCGACTTCGCTCGAAGTGACATCATTATTATTTTACAAAGTTTACAGCGTTAGCAATAGCTTCTGCCATACCTTCAGGATTTTTACCGCCGGCTGTAGCAAAGAACGCTTGTCCACCACCACCACCTTGGATGTGTTTTCCTAATTCGCGAACTATTTGTCCGGCGTTTAATCCTTTGCTTTCCACAATTTCTTTTGAAACATAAGCGGTCAACATAGGTTTACCATCCGTAACTGTTCCTAATAAAATAAAGAAATTCGTTCCTGTTCCACCAATTTCGTACGCTAAATCTTTAGCTCCTGTAGCATCTAAATCTACTTGTTTTGCTAAAAATTGTATACCATTAATTTCTTGAACCTCTGCCAACAAATCACCTTTTAAGCTTTTTGCTTTTTCTTTTAATAACTGCTCAATTTGCTTTTTCAATTTCGCGTTTTCGTCTTGTAACGAATGAACAGCTTTTAAAGTATCTTGTGGATTTTTAAGCGTTTCTTTAATTTCTTTTAAAGTAGATTCTTGGTTTTGGAAAAATGCACGAACCGCATCGCCTGTAATCGCCTCAATACGACGAATACCTGCAGCTACAGCACTTTCTGATACAATTTTAAACGACCAAATTTCTGCTGTATTTTGTACATGAATACCTCCACACAATTCCATAGAATCACCAAACTTAATTGCACGAACAGTATCTCCGTATTTTTCGCCAAACAACGCCATTACACCTTCTTCAATCGCTTGTTTAAACGGAATTTCTCTACGTTCGATTAATGGCAATTGTTCCTGAATACGTGCGTTTACAAAAGTTTCAATTTGTTGTAATTCTTCATCGGTAACCTTTGCGAAATGAGAAAAATCGAAACGTAAATAATTCGGTGAAACCAACGATCCTTTTTGTTCTACATGCGTGCCTAAAATGGTTCGTAACGCTTGATGTAACAAGTGGGTTGCCGAGTGGTTTTTAGATGATTTTCCGCGTAAATCGGTATTTACTTTTGCTACGAAAACCGCTTGTAAATTCTCTGGCAACTGTTTTGTAAAATGCAAAATAAGGTTGTTTTCTTTTTTAGTATCAATGATTTCAATGGTTTCATTTGCTGATACCAAAACACCTTTATCTCCAACCTGACCACCACCTTCGGCATAAAACGGCGTATGATCTAAAACAATCTGATATAACGTACCATCTTTTTTAGATTCTACTTTACGAATACGCGTGATTTTTACTTCGTTTTCAACCTTATCGTAGCCTTCAAAAGTTTCCACGTTGCCTTCGATCAACACATTCCAATCGTCTTTAGAAATTTCAGACGCTGCACGTGAACGATCTTTTTGAGCTTTCATAGCAGCATCGAAACCAGCTTCGTCTAAATCATATCCTTTCTCGCGTAAAATCAATGCTGTTAAATCAATCGGGAAACCAAAAGTATCATACAATTCAAATGCTTTTGCGCCTTCAACAATTTTGCCTTCTGTTTTCTCAATCACAGAATCCAACAAATGTAAACCTTGATCTAAGGTTCTTAAGAAAGATGCTTCTTCTTCTTTAATTACGTTTTTAACCAATTCTTTTTGTGAAACGATTTCTGGGAAGAATGCCCCCATTTGAGCTGATAATACATCGACCAACTGATAAATAAATGGTTCTTTTGTTCCTAAAAACGTAAAGCCGTAACGAATGGCGCGACGTAAAATACGACGTATAACATATCCAGCTCCATTATTCGATGGCAACTGACCATCGGCAATAGCGAAAGCCACCGCACGCACGTGATCTACAATTACACGAATGGCAATATTGGTTTTCTCCTCGACTTCGCTCGGAGTGACAGTATTTGGTAAATATTTAGTACCAGTAATTTCTTCCACCTTTGCAATAAGCGGCGTAAAAACATCGGTATCGTAATTTGATGTAACATTTTGCATAGCCATACACAAACGTTCAAAACCCATTCCGGTATCAACGTGTTTTGCAGGTAATTTTTCTAAAGATCCATCGGCTTTACGGTTGAATTCCATAAATACGTTGTTCCAGATTTCAACCACTTGCGGATGATCTGCGTTTACCAAAGATCGACCAGAAACTTCATTTCTTTCAGCATCCGGACGTAAATCAACATGAATTTCAGAACACGGTCCGCATGGTCCTTGATCGCCCATTTCCCAGAAATTATCTTTTTTGTTTCCAAGAATAATTCGGTCTTCGGCAACATATTGTTTCCATAAATCCCAAGCTTCCTGATCAAACGGAACATTCTCTGCATCGTTTCCTTCGAAAACCGACACATACAAACGATCTTTATCAATCTTTAATTCTTCGGTTAAAAATTCCCACGCCCAAGCAATTGCTTCTTTTTTAAAATAATCGCCAAAAGACCAGTTACCCAACATTTCGAACATGGTGTGGTGATAGGTATCAAAACCTACATCTTCTAAGTCGTTATGTTTACCAGAAACACGAAGACACTTTTGTGTATCGGCAATACGGTTGCTTTTTGGTGTGGCGTTTCCTAAAAAATATTCTTTAAACTGCGCCATTCCCGAGTTGTTAAACATTAGGGTTGGATCGTCTTTTAAAACAATTGGTGCCGACGGAACAATTAAATGTCCTTTGCTTTCAAAAAAATCAAGAAATTTTTTTCTGATATCTTGTGATTTCATTCGATATATTAAATTATGAATCGTTCAAAACTAACACTTTAAAAAAGTGTACATAAGTTGCAAAAATAGTGTTTTTTAAAAGATTTTTTGTTGTTCGCAGGAACTTTTTGCCAATGCGTAAACTTATTAGAAAAATTGTATATTAGCATAAGCAAAATTTGAAGATAATGCAGATTGACTTACCCGAAAAAAGATATTACAGCATAGGTGAAATTGCGAAAGCGTTTGACGTAAATGCTTCGTTGATACGTTTTTGGGAAAAGGAATTTGATATTTTGAAGCCTAAAAAAAACGCAAAAGGCAACAGAATGTTTACGCCTGAAGATTTAAAAAACCTTAAAACGATTTATCATTTGGTAAAAGAAAAGGGATTTACATTAGACGGTGCAAAAGATTTTTTAAAGAACAACAAGAAAAATCCGCTTAATACAATTGAAATTATCGAAAAATTAGAGCTTATCAAAAAACAACTAATTATTATTAAAAACGAAATCTAATTTAAAAAATTTATGAAAAAATTTCTTCCTCTTATCATTATCGCAGTAGTAGCTATTGGTATTTATGCTTGGGTAAAAGGTATTAACAACACAGCAGTAACTTTAAATGAAAATATAAAAGAAAGCTGGGGAAATGTTGAAACTGCTTACGAAAGAAGAAACTCTTTAATCGGTAATTTGGTTAACACAGTAAAAGGTGCTGCCGATTTTGAAAAGTCAACATTAGAGGCTGTTATCAGCGCGCGTTCAAAAGCAACACAAACTACGGTTGATGCCTCAAACGTTACTCCTGAACAATTAGCTGCATTCAGTCAGGCACAAAGCGGTGTAAACAGTGCATTATCACGTTTATTGGTAACTGTAGAAAAATATCCTGATTTAAAGGCAAACCAAAACTTCATTAAATTACAAGATGAATTGGTAAGTACCGAAAATCAAATCTTAACAGCTCGTACCCGTTTTAACGAAACCGTTAAACCATACAACAACCACATAAAAGTATTCCCTAACAGCTTATTAGCGGGTATTTTAGGATTTACAGAAAAAGGATATTTCAAAGCTTCTGAAGGTGCAGAAAAAGCTCCGGAAGTAAATTTTGATTTCAAATAAAATGTCGATAACAGAAGATTTTTTAAGCAGCAGCGAAGAGCAGGAAATTGTAGCAGCTATTGTAAAAGCCGAAAAAGAAACATCGGGAGAAATACGCGTGCACATTGAAGAACATTCTGATTTGCCTGTATTAGAACGTGCCCAAGAAGTTTTTAAAATGTTAGATATGCATAAAACAAGCGCCCGCAACGGCGTTTTGTTTTATATAGGCGTTAAAGACCGACATTTTGCAATTATTGGCGATGATGGAATTGATGCCGTTGTACCTTACGATTTCTGGGAAAATACCAAGAAAACGGTTATTGACCATTTTAAGGCAAATAACTTTAAACAAGGCATAATTGCAGGCATTCTACAAAGCGGCAAACAATTAAAACATTTCTTTCCGTACAATGGTAAAGACGATGTAAACGAATTACCAAACGAAATTTCAAGAGGTTAATGAATCCATTCAAAAAAATAACCACTCTATTTTTATTGCTTTTTCCGTTGCTGGTTCTGGCGCAATTCAACATTCCGGAAAAGCCATCAAAAGCAAGCGAACAAACCAGCGTTTTTGACTACGCCAATTTACTATCAGCAAGCGAAAAACAACAGTTAGAACAAAAACTAATTACTTATGCCGATACCACATCAACCCAAATTGTAGTAGCCATTATTCCCAGTTTACAAGGCGAATACGAAGGCGAATTAGCTCCGAAATGGGCGCACAAATGGGGAATTGGTCAGGCAGATAAAGACAACGGTGTTTTTATTTTGTTAGCTGAAAAAGAAAAAAAGTTATGGATTGCTCCAGGTTACGGATTAGAGCATTTGTTAACAGCCGGAATTAATGGAGAAATCATTCGAAATTTCATTATTCCCGAATTTAAAAAAGGCGATTATTATGCCGGATTAGATATTGGAACCACCAAATTAATGGATCTTTTTTCGGGAACTTATAAAGGAACCCGACAAGAAAACAGAGAAGGCGGTGGTGGTATTCCGGGCTTTTTTATTGTATTAATTGTAATCATCGTACTTGTAATAGCAAGTAAAATGGGAGGTGGTAAAGGAAACAACGGCGGCAGACGGGGTGGTCCCGACTTAATGGATATTATTATTTTAAGCAGTTTAGGTCGTGGCGGCGGCAGAGGCGGCTTTGGCGGTTCTTCAGGAGGTGGTGGCTTCGGTGGAGGATTTGGAGGCGGCTTCGGCGGTGGAGGTTTCTCTGGCGGCGGTGCCGGCGGAAGTTGGTAAGATCATTCAAAATATTAAAAGCAGTTCGTTTGAACTGCTTTTTTGTTTTTATTATTATAGAAGAATTTTGACTAAAGTCTCATTATGCGCAATTCATACCATCGGGCTGAAGCCCGACGCAATTGAGAATTTTTCAATACAAATTCATCGCCAAACAAATCCTTACCATACTTTATTGAAACAAAAAAGCCTCAGATTTCTCTGAAGCTTTTCTAGTAGTCAGCTAAAGCGGAGACTCGAACCAGTGTCCGCCGCGGCGGATAAGAGCCCAACCTATTCAGCTATCAACTGCTTAATCAATTCGCGTCCTTTACCCGTTTTATAGAATTTTTCCATTTGCATAGCTTCTTGCTTCGATGAAAAAAATTGAACATCAATAACCATCCACGGTCGATATTTTATGGTATAACCTTTCGTTCCCAAAACATTATGCGATTTCATACGCTCAATTAAATTGCTCGTATAACCAACATACGTTTTACCATAATTCTTTGAATATAAAATATAAACTACAAATTCTTCCATATTAATAAAAATCAAAAAAGCCTCAGATTTCTCTGAAGCTTTTCTAGTAGTCAGCTAAAGCGGAGAC
>CAMLFV010000017.1 GCA_946479395.1 uncultured Flavobacterium sp.
TTTTGTTTAATTCTTTAAATGTTTTAAGTTCGTTGATCGAAGAAAATCCGAAAAAAGCACAGGAATTTACCGTGGCACTTTCAAAGATTTACCGCTATGTTTTAGATCAGAAAGATAAAAATCTGATTTTGGTTGAAGAAGAACTGAACTTTGCAAAGTTGTACGTTTCTCTTTTAAAGATGCGATTTGAAGATGCTATCATCATTAATTTCCAAACAGAATCTGATATGAACGAATTTAGAATTGTTCCTTTAAGTTTACAGCTTTTGTTAGAAAATGCCATAAAACACAACATTATATCAGATCAAAAACCATTACAGATTGATATTTTTAAAGAAGATAATTATCTGGTTGTTCAAAATTCTTATCAAAAAAAGCAAACTTTTGAAAAATCTACCGGAATTGGATTACAAAATATTATGCAGCGTTACAATTTGGTTTCTAATTTAGAAATCAATATCCAACAAACAAATGAGCATTATATTGTAAAACTTCCGCTAATTTCAGGCGAATCTTTATTCAGTTTTCAGCAAGATCAATTCACAGAAGAAATTTTCAACCATGCGTATGACAGAATGTATCAGCTAAAAGAATTTTATGTTACGGTATTTGCAGCAATTGTCTTTATTCCTTTAGCTATCGTAGTAAACTTTTTCTATCTGCCAACTTTTAAATGGTCGTTAGCCATTACTTTATTTATGCTATTCGCATTACTTATAAACGGAATTAAAACGATAAATTTCTTGAAGAATTGGGAAAACAAAATGATTAATAAACAAATTAATAAAAATAGAAATCATGGAAAATTATAATCAAATTGAGCTTTTAAAAGCAAAGAAACGAGTGAAAAAAGTTAAAGCATTTTACATACATTTAATCGTTTATCTTTGTGTAAATTCCTTTTTTATAATCATAACTCTATTACAAAATAACGGAAATTATTGGTTTTTATTTCCACTGATAGGGTGGGGACTAGGCTTGTTTGCCGATGCTGCTAACACCTTTAATTTTATTCCTTTTTTAAATAAAGATTGGGAAAACCGAAAAATTAAGCAATATATGGATGAAGAACGAAATGCTTTTAAAAACAAACAGTAATGAAAGTTGTAATTATTGAAGACGAAAAACCGGCTGCACGCTTGTTAAAACGTAAGGTTGAAAACCTGAATTGTGAAGTCATTGCCGTGTTATCGTCGGTCACAGAAAGTATTGAATGGTTTTTACAGAACGAACATCCCGATTTGGTTTTGGTGGATATTCAATTGTCCGACGGTTTATCGTTTGAAATTTTTGAACAGGTAGCAATCAAAAGTTCGGTCATTTTCACAACTGCTTATGATGAATATGCCTTAAAAGCATTTAAGTTGAACAGTATTGATTATCTACTGAAACCAATTGACGAAACCGAGTTAAAGACAGCCATTGAAAAGTTTTTATCATTGCAGAATAAAACAGCTTTTAATCAGCAGAGTTTAAACAATGTATACAGCAGCAATTTTAAAAAACGATTTGTTGTTAAAACCGGAAACATCATTAAAATTATCGATGTTAACGATATTGAATGTTTTTACAGTGCCTTTAAAAGTAGTTTTTTAACAACGGTTGAGAATAGATCTTTTAGTTTAGATGAAAGTATGGAAACTATTGAAAAAGAAGTTAATACGGATGATTTTTTCAGAGTGAATCGACAATTCATTATCAACCTAAAAGCCATTAAAGAAATAAGTGTTTACAGTAATTCACGCTTAAAAATTAGTCTGAATAATTATAAAGAAGAAGAAATTATTGTTAGCAGAGAAAAGGTTCAGGCATTTAAAGAATGGATTAGTAGGTAAGGTGATTGAAAAATTATTAGTAAATTAGATCAAATTTATGAACAATGAAAAACTATATATTTTCCTTTCTTTGTATCGGATTTCTTTTTAATTCAATTGATGCAACAGCTCAAACAAACAATGCAGTTTCCGAAAAAAAATCATTAGAAAAACCATACAATCCAACCGATAATGCCCAACAAAAAATAGATGCATTACTAAAGCAAGCTAAAAAAGAAAAGAAAAATGTTATTCTGCAAGCTGGTGGAAACTGGTGTAGTTGGTGTTTGCTGTTTAACGATTTCATTAAAACGAACACGAAAGTAAAAAAAGAACTACAAAGCAATTTTTTATATTATCACTTAAACTTTTCAAAAGAGAATAAGAACGAAGCTGTTTTTAAAAAATATGCTCCAAATGGCGATAAGTTAGGATATCCTTTCTTTATTGTTCTAAACAGCAATGCTAAAGTTTTGAAAGTTCAGGAAAGTGGAAGTTTAGAAGAAGGCAAAGGATATAATGAAGCAAAAGTATTAAACTTCTTAAAATCGGTAAAACTATAAATAGTTGCAGATTTTTCATTTAAAATAAATCTTACATTAATTTTTAAATAATATTTCTAAAAAACGCCGTTTTTCGTTAATAATTATAAATTTGCATCTTCAACAACAATTTTAAAAAAATGGATACAAATTTATTATTAAACATTGCACAGCAATATGGCTGTCCGGTGTATGTTTATGACGGTAACACAATTGAAAATCAATTTCAACGTTTACAGGATGCGTTTAAACAGGTAAAAAAATTAAAAATCAATTATGCGGCTAAAGCATTAACCAACATTTCCGTTTTAAAGTTGTTGAAGAAGAAGGGCAGTGGGTTAGACACCGTATCTATACAAGAAGTTTTATTAGGATTAGAAGCAGGTTTTTCTCCAGATGATATCATGTTTACGCCGAATGGAGTTTCATTAGAAGAAATCGAAGAAGCTGTACAATTAGGTGTTCACATTAATATTGACAATCTTTCTATTTTAGAGCAATTTGGAGCGAAACATCCTAACATTCCGGTTTGTGTGCGTATCAATCCGCATGTAATGGCTGGTGGAAACAGCAATATTTCTGTTGGTCATATCGACAGTAAATTTGGAATTTCTGTTCATCAAACACCTCATATTTTAAGAATTATCGAAAATACCAAGATGAAAGTTAACGGAATCCACATGCACACGGGTTCTGATATTTTAGATATCGAAGTATTTTTATACGCATCTGAAATTTTATTTGAAACGGCTAAACAATTCAAAAATCTTGATTTTATTGATTTCGGAAGCGGCTTCAAAGTTCCATACAAAGAAGGAGATTTAGAAACGGATATTGAAGAATTAGGCGAAAAATTAACGGTTCGTTTCAATGAATTCTGTAAAGATTATGGTAAAAACTTGACCTTGGTTTTTGAACCTGGTAAGTTTTTGGTTTCAGAAGCCGGTTATTTTTTGGTTAAAGTGAATGTGGTAAAGCAAACAACATCAACCGTTTTTGCTGGGGTTGATTCTGGTTTTAACCATTTAATTCGCCCAATGTTTTACAATTCGTATCATCATATCACAAATATTTCAAATGTCAACGGTAAGCAGCGTTTTTACTCGGTTGTTGGATACATTTGTGAAACCGATACTTTTGCAAGCAATCGTAAAATTGCTGAAATTAGTGAAGGCGATATTTTGTGTTTTCATAATGCAGGAGCTTATTGCTTCTCAATGACGTCGAACTACAATTCACGTTTTAAACCGGCAGAAGTTTTGGTTTATAACGATGCTGTTCATTTAATTAGAAAGCGCGAAACCATGGCAGATTTGCTTCAAAACCAGATTGCGGTTAATTTTGACTAAAGATTAAGTAACATTTATTTAATATGTATAGAGTAGGCAAACGTATAGTTTGCCTATTTTTGTATAAAATATTTCAAAAATGAAAAGAAGAAGTTTTTTTAAGTTAGGAAGTTTGGCTGCGTTGGGATCAACACTAGTAAATCCAATTGATACTTTTGCAGTAAATAACGATATATCATTAAATTCAACCAATAAAAAAGCTAAAAACATTATTTTTATGGTAAGCGACGGAATGAGTTCCGGAACGCTGAACCTTGCAAATATGTACTCTAACCGCATACTTGGCAAAAATAGTAATTGGCTGCAACTTTATATTGATAACAAAGTTTCTCGCGGAATAATGGATATGGCTTCTGCTTCATCAATCGTTACCGATTCTGCTGCGGCAAGTTCTTCTTGGGGCGGTGGCGCTCGTGTGAATAACGGTTCGTTGAACATTAGTCCGTCTGGAGAAGAAAATATGCCAATCTGGCAAAAATTCAAGGCAAAAGGCAAAAAAGCGGGTTGCGTTACAACGGTTCCAATTACGCACGCAACTCCTGCAGGTTTTACGGTTGCCATGAAAAGTAGAAACGATCAATCTGCAATTGCTGAAGAATATTTACGAATTGGTTACGATGTTTTGTTGGGTGGCGGACAAAAATATTTTGCTGCCGAGCACAGAAAAGATAAAAAAGATATGTTCACTGCTTTTAGTCAACAAAATTATGTGGTCGCAAAAAATAAATCAGATTTAAAGAATACTGATAAATCTAAAAAATTATTAGGTGTTTTTGATTTTGATGCGCTTCCGTATCAAATTGATAGAAAACAATCTGCGGAATTGACAAATTCTATTCCGACATTGGCTGAAATGACAGAGGTTGCGATCAATCAAATGAAAGATCATAAAGAAGGATTTGTGTTGCAGGTTGAATCAGGAAAAGTGGATTGGGCAGCGCATGCAAACGATGTTTCGGCATTAATTCACGAACAATTGCAGTTTGATGAAGCCATTGCTGTGGCTATGAAATTCGCTGAACAAGATAAAAATACATTAGTTGTAATTACTACCGATCATGGAAATGCAAATCCGGGTATGATCTACGGAAAATATGCAAACGAGCATTTCGATACTTTAGCTAAATACAATTTTACGAACGAATATATTCTAAACAATATAAAGAATAATCAATCTGAAATTCAGATCAAAGAATTTATTAAAAGTTCTATAAATGTTGAGTTGAACGATGAAGAAACCAAAACCATAGCATCATACTACAATGGGTTGAAAAAAGGCGATGACGGCTTGTACAATTACAAACATTTGCCTTTTAATGCTTTTGCCGAAATTCAGAAAAAATACAATTCCGTTGGATGGATTTCAATGGATCACTCAGCAGATTATGTAGAAGTTGCCATGTTTGGTCCGGGAAATCATTTGCATAAACCGTTTATGAAAAATACCGATATGCACTATTTATTGTTGGAAGCTGCCGAAGTGGAAAACAAATTTTAGTGTATTTTTGTCAAATGAAAATTGCAGTAATCAACAATTACGACTCGTTTGTACACAATATTATTCATTATCTGGAAAGTTTTGATGGAGTAGAGGTATCCGTTTTTTTAAATGATGAATTTTACTTGGAACAATTAGAATCTTTTGATAAAATTGTATTATCGCCAGGTCCGGGAATTCCATCAGAAGCCGGGCTTTTATTAGATGTAATCGATTTTTATAAGGATAAAAAAAGCATTTTGGGTGTTTGTTTGGGACATCAGGCAATTGCAGAGTATTTTGGATGTTCGCTTGTAAATTTAGATCAACCTTTACATGGAATTTCAACCAAACTACATATTATAGAAGATGATTTTTTATGGAATGATTTACCAAACGATATTTTAGTTGGTCATTATCATTCGTGGTGTGTAAGTAAACAAAATCTATCAAGCAATATAATTGTTACTGCAATTGATGAATTAGGAAACATCATGGCATTGAGACACAAGGAATACGATATTCGCGGAGTTCAGTTTCATCCCGAATCGGTTTTAACTCCACAAGGAAAAAAGATCATTGAGAATTGGCTGAAAAATAACTAAAAAAGAAAAACGATCTTACTGATCGTTTTTCTTTTTCTTATGTTTAGCTTTTGCGTTTAGTTTAAAATAACTTAGAAAATCGCCTATATAAACATCACCTTTTGAAAAATATTTTTTTTCAGATGAACGTGAAGTGGCAAAAGGTGCTTTTTGCTTTTCATTATTATCAGTAGTTCCTATAATATAAAATCCTTCTTTTGTTGGCAGTGTTACACCCGCATCTCTACCTTCAAAACCATAAAAAGATGCATAATTTAGTGTAGTTCCGTCTAAAGATATGATTGAAGTATAAACGTCTGAATTTCCTCCTCCATATTTAGATTGGTATGCATTAATTGCTGGTAAATTATTTACATTATTGTCATAAATTATAGACGAAGTTAAATAAAGTTCATTACCATTATTAAATATATGCTCAGCTCCATGTGTAAAACTAGTCCATAATTTCTCTCCAGTTGAAGAAAATTTAGATATAGTATTATTATTTGCATTAGAAAAACGTTGTTTCAAATAGACATTTTCTGTTGCTAAATCTACATTTTTACTATAAATTCTATGTGTTGCCAATATATAAGCTTCATCACCAACAACAGCTAAACTATTATTGTTTAGAAGTGTATTACCTAACGTAACATTCGTATTATCTTCTCCAAAATAAGTACTCCATAATCTTTCTCCATCAAAACTAAATTTTGAAAGAAAAACACTAAAAATATTTTCAAGGGATTTATTAGGGCGATAAATTTTTTCATGATGGCTGTTAGGTGTACCAAAATAGTTGCTAGACATAGTTGCTCCCATGTGATCACCATAAATATATAAACCATTAGTACCTGCAGCAATACTTTTTATTGTAGAACTATCTTTTGAATAAAAGGTACTCCAGATATGCTTACCATTTTTATCTAATTTACTTATGACATCCTGATAGTCAATATTAGAAGTTAAATCACCGTTTTTCTGAAAAAAAGTGGGTGATGCAACTGTGTTTTTATTTCGTTTATTTAATACGTAAATATTATTTTGTGAATCGACAGCTAATGATGAGTTACTCGACAAAATATCATGAAAATAAGTAAACCAAATAACAGAGCCTTGCAAATTAATTTTAGCTAAATAACTAGGGGCTAATTTAAAACCAAATATTAAGCTTTCACTATAGGCTCCAGGTGTTGCAAGGTTTTGGGCAACAGTTCTACCTGAAATAATTAAATTATTTTCAAAATCAAACTTTAAATTTTCAATAGTAGATAAACCCTCTTCACTATCAGAAATTCTATAAATAAGTTTTGGTTTAAGCTGATCCGGACGGTACTCATAAATTTCATTTCCTTCTGCATTTACCAGATATAGATTTCCTGTTTCAGGGTTTACTTCGGTAACAAAAGAAACTGTTCTAACAATTGCCTTGTTTGGTGTGAAAGCCTTTGTTGTTTTGGTTGATATAGGTAATAAAGTTCCCCATTCACGTTTGTACAAAGATTGTCCGTAATTTTCTGAAGTAGTAAATAGAACGAATGTTGATATAAAAAATACTAATTTTCGCATAATGACTTGTAAATCTAACCTTATAAACTATTACTTAATTTTATTGAGAATGAATATTTAAATTAATCTTTCTTTTTTGGTTTACCGTTATTAAATTTAACGTTTCCTAAAATATCTTTTTTTGTAGGATTTACAGTAGTACTTTTTGTATCTGTATTGTTTTTTCCTTTAAAAGTAGGTTTTGCAGCTGTTTGTTTTTTTGTAGTTGAAAAAACTGCTTTAGGTTTATTTTCAACTTTAGGTTTGTCTGTTAATGCTACTTTAGAAGCTGAAATTTCTGCTAAAACATCTTTCGGATTTTTAGGATTTTCCTTAGTTCCTCGTAAATAAATTACCAAACCGTTTAAAAAGTTACGTAAAATCTGATCCTGACATTCTACATATTTTGGGTGATCTTCTGTTCTAAAAAAATTGCCAATTTCTCCTTTAGAAATTCTAAAATCAACCAATTCTAAAATGTCTAGAATTTGATCATCTCTTAATTGTAAAGCAACTCGTAATTTTTTTAATATATCGTTGTTAGTCATTTTTTTAATTTTTGTAAATATACAAGAAAAAAGCTTTCTTAAAGAAAGCTTAGTAAGTAATATCACTAATTGGTGTCAGTGTATTTGCAAAATCGCTGGCATTCCATTTAAATTGCGTGACTTTTTGTTCGCCAAAAGCGTACATAATATCGTTATAAATTAAAACATCTTTAAATTTATGGTTTACCGATTTTACCAATACCGGTTCTGCTGGATTTGTAGTATCAAAAATCTTTAACTCATCATCACAAATAATCAGAAAATTTTCATGAATTGCCAATCCTCGTGGATAGGTTAAATTTCTTTGATGGATAAGCTGTGGATTTTTAACATCGGCAATATCATAAACCATCAATGTATTCAGATTATTTCCACAACCTGTATTAGAGTGCAGAGTTACATACGCATAACCTTCATTGGCAACCACTGGATCACATGCCGTAAAATGTTGTGCTTGTGATAAATATTTTGGATTTTCAGGATTTGAAACATCAAAAATAAACATTCCGTTTCGTGATCCCATAAACATTAAGTCGCCTAATGAATAAATAGTTTCAATATCTCGACCAATTGTAACATCGTTCACTTTTACAGGATCATTTGTGTTTGATATCTGAAACACATGTAAATCTTGATGATCTACTGTGTATAAATAATTTCCTTTAATAGCAAAAACTGCCATTGATCCGCCTTTTCCGGTACCTTCTGAATTTGGTCCTCCAGAATCCGAACCATCGCTTGAACAAAATGTTAATGAAAAACAAGTTGTCAATAAAAAACTAAATTTTAAAAACTTTTTCATAAACATTAAGATTTCCAATCAACAATAATTTCATTTTGTCCGGCACTATGTCCCCAACCATCCGGACTTATTTTTTGCGGGAACGTATTGGCAATGCGTTTATGTACTGTAACCGTGCCGTTGCTTATAGTAACAGCAACTAAATCAACAGCCTGATTAATGTAAATGGTATTGTTTTTAATAGCCATATCGGTAGCACCGGGAACTTCTAAAAAGCCGGTTAACTGTGGCGCATTTGGATTTGAATTATCGTAAATATGGAATCCTTTGTTTTCATCGGTAATAAAAATGTAAGAATCTTTTACGTAAATTTTACCTGCTTTTGTCATGCTTTTTGGAGCCGACATTTTTATAGAATTTTCCAGTTGCTGACGTGACATGTAAACAGGTTCATAAGGTGAATAGCGTGATGGCGAATCATCTACCCGATAAATACAACTTTGCAACATTAAAGTTGCTGCAAGTGGTACGGAATACAACAATAATTTTAAGTTTTTCATGTTTTAAGTATATTTTGGTTAAAAATATAAAAAATACCTATAGGTTTGCTTTTTTATTTGTTAATTCTTGGATCTCATCCCGAAGCTTTGCTGCCTGTATAAAATCTAAATTTTTAGCGGCATTTTCCATTTCTTTACGTTTGTCTTTTATTGCTTTATCGATGTCTTTTGATGATTTATAAACAATCTTTTCTTCGGCAACTGTTTTTAAATTTGTCTCGGTTTGATCGTACGATTTGAATTTATCAGCCAACGATTTTTCGATTTTTTTATTTAAAGCCTTTGGTTCTAATCCGTGTTCTTTGTTAAATGCCGTTTGTTTGTTGCGTCGATAAATAGTTTCATCAATCGTACGTTGCATACTATCGGTAATTTTATCGGCATACATAATGGCTTTTCCGTTAATGTTACGAGCGGCTCTACCAACAGTTTGTGTTAAAGAACGAGTACTTCGTAAAAAACCTTCTTTATCTGCATCTAAAATAGCAACCAACGAAACTTCAGGCAAATCAAGACCTTCACGTAAAAGGTTTACTCCAATTAGCACATCGAACAAACCTTTACGCAAATCCTGCATAATTTCAATTCGTTCCAAGGTTTCCACATCAGAATGTATGTATCTACAACGAATTCCTATTTTTGTAAAGTGTTTAGCCAATTCTTCTGCCATTCGTTTTGTCAACGTAGTAACCAAAACGCGTTCGTCAATTTCCACACGTTTGTGTATTTCTTCCACTAAATCATCAATTTGATTCTGGCTTGGACGCACTTCAATAATTGGATCTAAAAGTCCGGTTGGACGAATAACTTGTTCCACATAAATTCCTTCTGACTTTTGTAATTCATAATCAGCCGGAGTTGCAGATACATAAAGAACCTGATTTTGCAATAATTCAAATTCCTCGAATTTTAACGGACGATTATCCATGGCAGCAGGTAATCTAAAACCATATTCAACCAAATTTTCCTTACGCGAACGGTCGCCACCATACATGGCATGCACTTGTGAAACCGTCACGTGGCTTTCATCAATAACCATTAAATAATCTTTCGGAAAATAATCAATCAAGCAAAAGGGACGTGTTCCGGGCTCACGACCATCTAAATATCTCGAATAATTTTCGATACCCGAACAATAGCCTAATTCTCGGATCATTTCTAAATCAAAATTGGTGCGTTCTTCCAAACGTTTTGCTTCTAAATGTTTTCCGATCGATTTAAAATAATCGACCTGTTTAACCATGTCTTGCTGAATTGCCCAAATAGCATTTTGTAGCACATCTGGTGATGTGACAAACATATTAGCAGGGTAGATGCTTAACATTTGATATTTCTCAATCACTTTAGAAGTTGCTAAATCAAAGGATTCAATTGTTTCAATTTCATCTCCAAAAAAGTGAATGCGGAAAGGATCATCAGCATAACTAGGAAAAACTTCTACAGTATCGCCTTTAATTCTAAAAGTTCCGTGTGAAAATTCAGCTTCAGTTCTAGAATATAATGATTGAACTAATTGTTGTAGAAATTTTGTACGAGAAATAACTTGATCTTGCTCAACAGTTACAACATTTTTTTGAAATTCTGTAGGGTTTCCAATACCATACAAACAAGATACCGATGCCACAACCAACACATCTCTGCGACCAGAAAGTAGGGAAGATGTAGTACTTAATCGCATCTTTTCTAAATCTTCGTTAATAGAAAGATCTTTTTCAATATAGGTTCCTGTGACCGGTAGATAAGCTTCGGGTTGATAATAATCGTAATACGAAACAAAATATTCAACGGCATTGTTCGGAAAAAACTGCTTAAATTCTGAATACAATTGTGCTGCCAATGTTTTATTATGAGCCAGAACCAATGTAGGTTTTTGTACTTCTTGAATAACGTTTGCAACTGTAAAAGTTTTACCGGAACCAGTTACACCCAATAGTGTTTGAAAACGCTCGTTGTTTTTGATACCATTTGAAAGACTTTTTATTGCTACAGGCTGATCGCCCATAGGTTTATATTCTGATTCTACTTTAAATTTCATTGTCACACAGTTTTTACAAATATAAGAATAAAAAAAGAGAGGTATAAACCTCTCTTTTTCTTAATATATTAAACTATTTATTAGTTTACTTTGAAAGTTACTCTTCTAGCAAATTTAGAAGTAGTCTTGTTTTTACCGTCGAACGAAGTATCTTCACCGTTAGCAGTAGTTTTAATTCTAGAGCTAGAGATACCAGATTGTTCTAAAATTTTAGCTACGTTTTTAGCACGTTTTTCAGACAAACGTTGATTGTAAGAAGCATTACCAACTGAATCAGCGAAACCATTAACTTCAACAGTAGCGTTTGGATTAGAACGTAAGTAAGTAACTAAGAAGTTAGTTGCTTCTGCGTTTTTAGGAGTTGATTTATCGAAATCAAAATAAACTGCAACATAACCTTGGTTGATTAAGTCTTGAGCTGTGTTTGAATCAGCAGAAGAGAATGTATCACCTTTTTTAGCATATCTTGAATCGAAATAATCTTCGTAAGAATCTGGAATACCGTTTTTGTTTAAGTCAATAGAACGACCTTTAGTATCAACCATGTTTCCTGCTGGAGTATTTGGCTCTAAATCTAAATAATCAGCAACACCATCGTTATCAGAATCGATCATTTTGTTTTCGATGTCTGTTACACGGTTTTCTAAAGCTTCAACTCTGTTAGTTAAACCATCGTTAGCATACCAGTCAGCATGTTGTTCGTTTTTCCCTAAATAGAAAGATAAACCTAAAGTAGCATTGTAGAATGTACCGTTAAATCCTCTATCGTTAGCGTCAATGTAAGATGCACCATCAAAAGTAACATCTTGACGAACAGTGTTTACCATTGTAAAGTCAGCGTTTAAAGCCACACGGTTACCTAATTTTACCTGACCTGTTAATCCTAAAAGAACATGACCCATTTTGTCTTTGTCATAATTAAGTATTCCCGGAATATTTTCTTTTCCTGGCTCCATCCAAGAATATCCAGCACCCATATGAGCTTGTAAACCAAAAGTTCTTGTCCACTCTTCAAAGTTCATAATACGACCCAAATTTGCAACCCCTTGTAAGCTTGCTCTATAATGTGTAGTTCTAAAGTAGTTAGAATCTTCACCACTTTTCATGTAGTCGTAACCAAAATCGGCTTTAATACCAAATTTGTTATTAAACATATAACGTACACCTGCATCAGCGTGAACTAATCCAAAGAAAGTGTCACCAGTATAACCAGGAGTCATTGGAGAAGAAGGTTTTGTTAAACCACCATTAATGTCAATAGACCATTTGTTGTAAGGTAATCCTTCTTGAGCGTTCATATTAGAGAAACCTAATACTGCAGCAATTAAAGGCAAAGTTATTTTTTTCATAAAACTTTTTTTTTAAATTATTAGTAATTATAGATTAATTAGAATTTATAATTTTTGGTAAAAGTAATCTTTATTAACTAAAAACCAAAATTTTTTTAATTTTTTAACCATTTATAGTCTGAATAAAATGTTCCGAAAGGTAGGAGAGAAGCTATTAAAACCAATCCTAACTTTTTCATAGACCAATTATATTCAAATTTCAGATAAATAGCCAGTATAAAGTATAATACAAAAAGTATGCCATGTATCATACCAATTGGATATAATAATTGTTGATATAATTCAGGATTATTCGGTTTGTTGTATAACATATTGTAAAACAATGTTATATACGAGATACCTTCTAAAGCAGCTATTAATCTAAAAAAGTTTAACATGATTAAAATTGTTGAAATTGTTGGTTGTATTCTTTTAAGTCAGCCAAATTGTGTTTGTTTTCCAAATCTAACATCAACGACATAAAATAAGTAAAACTTTCTGTAGAAGAGTTTTCGTTATTGATCTCAGAATCTTCTTCAATTGGCTCATCTGTAGGGATGTTTACCAAGAAATCATCATTCTCATCAATATGTTCATAAGCTAAACGTAATGCTTTAACCAGAACAGGTTTTTCCTCAAGTAAAGCAAATTCTCTAAGCTTTTTTAATTCAGGAACTATAGTTTTGGCAACTATACCATTTGAAATTACTTCGGCTTGTAGTGCCTTGATAATTTTTTGTGCGTTTGAATTTTCCACTTATTTATTTTTTATAAACAGCGCAAAATTAATGATATTTGTTGAATATTAAAAATTTATCAATCTATTTTATATTGTAATTATGTTGAACTATAATGTATATTATGTAAAATAGAACTTGTATTAATTTAGAACAGACTTATAATTAAATATAAATTATGTACGCTTTAGTATTAAGTTTAATATCCTCTCTATTGGTTGGTTTTTTTATTAAGTTTTTGAAAATCAAAGAAATAAAAAACCTGTTTGTTGTGGTTTTTATAAATTATGTTGTTGCACTAATTGTTAGTTATTTGTTGTTTAATGATGCTATAAATCTAGAAACATTAAGCAATTCAGTTTCTTATATAACATTGTCATTAGGAATTTTAATGCCGAGTATTTTTTATTTTTTGAATAAATCATTAAATAAATCAGGATTAGCTAAAACAGATATTTTTCAAAGGTTATCACTAATAATCCCTGTAATTTTAAGCTTTTGGCTTTTTCAAGAAATCTTTACATGGTCAAAATTTACTGCAATTGCATTAGCTTTTATTAGTATTGTGCTTTTGTTGTATAAAAAATCCACAAAAGATGGAAATTTTAACACGTTTTATCTAATTGCAGTCTTTGTTGGATACGGCACAGTTGATACATTGTTTAAAATATTAGCCACAAACAAAAACATACCTTATATTGCAGCTTTATTTTTGGTATTTGTTTTTTGCGCTATTGTAAGTGGATTATATCTGTTTCTAAACAAAGGAAAAATTCAGAAAAAATTTGTTTTCTACGGATTGATATTAGGAATACTGAACTTTTCAAATATCTATTTCTACATGAAAGCCCACAAGATATTTTCCGACAGCCCTACCCTTGTATTTATTACAATGAATTTAGGTATTATTATCGGTGGAACTTTAATCGGTAAATTTTATTTTAAGGAAAATCTGCCAAAAAATGCAGTTGTAGGTATTATTTTCGCTGTTATTAGTGTAATTTTATTGGCGTTAATTCAAATAGATATTTTATAAAATGAACTATACTCCAAAAATATTTGTAACTGTTGATGTTGTTTTGTTTAGAAAGATGAACAGCAGCTACGAAATTTTGTTAATTCAGCGATTGAACGATCCTTATAAAGATTATTGGGCTTTACCTGGTGGTTTTGTTGATGAAAATGAAGAGTTAGAAACAGCTGCTAAACGCGAACTTTTTGAAGAAACCGATATTCAGCTTTTTCAGGTAAAACAAATAAAAGCTTATGGAAATCCGAACAGAGATCCCCGTCACCATACCATATCTGTAGCTTTTATAGGAGAAATTGACAGTTTAGCAGAAGCAAAAGCAAAAGACGATGCCAAAGCTGTTAGATGGTTTGCTGTAGATGAGTTGCCTGCTTTAGCTTTTGATCATGCTGAAATTATTCGCGATGCAATTGAAAAACACATAATAAAACCAGCTTATTAGGCTGGTTTTTGTTTTAAAATATATCAATACTTCCTTTTCCTTCACGGATAACTTCAGGTTCGCTTCCGGTTAAATCAATAATGGTTGATGCCGTGTTATCGCCGTAACCGCCATCAATTACAACATCGACTTTATTCTGCCATTTTTCAAAAATCAATTCCGGATCGGTTGTGTATTCAATTACTTCATCATCATCGTAAATTGATGTTGAAACAATAGGATTTCCCAATTGTTTAACCAATTCTAACGCAATGCTGTTATCGGGCACACGAATTCCTACTGTTTTTTTCTTTTTAAATTCTTTGGGTAAATTGTTGTTTCCTTCTAAAATAAAGGTGTACGGACCAGGCAATGCACGTTTTAAGATTTTAAACGACGATGTATCTAAATTTTTTACGTATTCAGAAATATTGCTTAAATCGTTACAAACAAACGAAAAATTTGCTTTTTCTAGTTTGATTCCTTTGATTTTTGCAATACGTTCTAAAGCTTTGGTATTCGTAATATCGCAGCCTAAACCATAAACAGTATCGGTAGGATAAATAACCAGGCCGCCATCTTTTAATATTTTCACTACTTTCTGAATTTCCTTTTCGTTAGGATTATCAGGATATATTTTTATAAATTTTGCCATTTTTTTACAATTAGATAATTTGAAAATATGCTAATTCGTGAATGATTAGTGTAAACCTAAAGCAACTTCAAACATTGAAACTTAACTTGAAACTAACCTACCCGATTGGTTTTAGTTTTGCAAAACGCAACAGCAATTTTTTAATTCCACCAACATCAAAATGAATCTCGGCTTTTTTGTCTGCCCCTGCTCCTTCTAAGTTAAGAATTTTTCCTTTACCAAAACGTTCGTGCATAATAATTTGTCCTTCTTTTAGCGAAGAATTTTCGTTTGATGAAGAATTTGAAGTTGAAATCTTACTCATATCCTTCAATCTTCTGATGTCATGATTTGGTTTTGGATCTTCGTTCTCTCGAATCCATTTAGGCGGAATTCCGGCAACAGGCTTTGTTTGGCGCAATTTAGATTTATCAACATCGCCAAAAATATCTTCGTTTATTGATGATTTATATCTGTAATTGGTTTCGGGAGCCGATAAAAACTCTAAATATTGCGGATCAATCTCTTGAATAAATCGAGATGGATCGCAATCACTTAATTTTCCCCAACGGTATCGACTTTGAGCGTACGTCAAATACGCTTTGTGTTCGGCACGGGTTAAAGCAACGTAGAACAAACGGCGTTCTTCTTCCAAATCTGCACGCGAATTCACACTCATAGCACTTGGAAACAGATCTTCTTCCATACCAACCACAAAAACTGTAGGGAATTCTAATCCTTTTGCCAAGTGAATGGTCATTAAAGCCACACGATCATCATCGCCTTTATCATTATCTAAATCGCTTGCCAATGCAACATCTTCTAAAAATTCGGCTAAACTTCCGCGAGCACCATCAACTTCAATTTGCCCTTCGGTGAAATCTTTAATACCGTTTAAAAGTTCTTCAATATTATCTAAACGCGTAATTCCTTCGGGTGTTCCATCTTTCTTTAATTCTTGAACCAAACCGGTTTTTTTAATTACATAGTCGGTTAAATAATACGCATCGTTATTTTCGTTTATTACCTGAAAATTCTTAATCATGGTAACAAAATCACTGATTTTACTTTTGGTGCCCGATGTTAATTTAAGATCGATTTTATCGATATGTTCCATCACCTCAAAAATACTTCGCTTGTAATGGTTGGCAGCAATATTTAATTTTTCAACGGTTGTATTACCAATTCCGCGCGCCGGATAGTTAATTACACGTACCAAAGCTTCTTCGTCTTTCGGGTTTACAAGCAAACGCAAATATCCCAAAACATCTTTAATTTCTTTACGTTGATAGAACGACAAACCACCATAAATACGGTACGGAATATCTTTTTTACGCAAGGCATCTTCCATAGCACGCGATTGCGCATTGGTGCGATACAAAATAGCAAAATCGCCATTGTTCATTTGATGCGTCATTTTTTCTTCAAAAATGGTCGATGCTACAAACCTACCTTCTTCCGCATCGGTTATCGATCGGTGGATTTTAATTTTTGGTCCGTCATCATTCGCTGTCCAAACAACTTTATCAAGCTTGGTTTTGTTTTTATCAATAATGGTATTGGCTGCTTCAACAATATTTTTTGATGATCGATAGTTTTGTTCCAAACGATAGACCTTTACATCATCAAAATCTTTCTGAAAATTGAAAATATTGTTGATATTCGCTCCACGAAATGCGTAAATTGACTGTGCGTCATCGCCTACCACACAAATATTCTGAAAACGATCTGCCAGCGCCTTAACAATTAAATATTGCGAATTGTTAGTATCCTGATACTCATCAACCATAATATATCTGAAACGATCTTGATATTTCAATAAAACCTCAGGAAAACGAACAAGCAATTCGTTGGTTTTCAATAATAAATCGTCAAAATCCATGGCACCGGCTTTAAAACATCTTTCAACATACGCCTGATATAAATCGCCTATGCGCGGTTTTTTTGCCATGGCATCGGCTTCCATCAACTCCGGATTATTGAAATACGCTTTTACGGTAATCATATTGTTTTTGTAGTTAGATATTCTGCTCAAAACATCTTTAGGTTTGTAAATATCCTTATCTAACTGCATTTCTTTGATAATTTGTCCGATCAAACGTTGTGAATCTTGCGAATCGTAAATCGTAAAATTGGACGGATAGCCCAATTTATCAGCTTCGGCACGAAGAATTCTTGCAAAAACCGAGTGAAATGTTCCCATCCATAAGTTTTTAGCTTCGGCAGAACCAACAATTTTAGAGATACGTTCTTTCATTTCGCGCGCCGCTTTATTGGTAAAAGTTAACGACAAAATGTTGAAAGCGTCAACACCCAAATGCATCAAATAAGCAATACGTAGCGTTAAAACACGAGTTTTACCAGAACCTGCACCAGCAATAATAATCATTGGGCCGTCTTTTTGTAAAACAGGTTCGCGTTGTGCATCGTTTAATTGATCGATATAATTTTGCATAGATTTATTTTCAGAAAAAACAAAGTTACTACTACTAAAAATAAGTAGCAAATAATATTATTTTAGGTTTATATTTGTTTTTTAAAAGTGATAAAAATGTTTTCAAATTTTACGGTTGACTGGAAAGAGTCATTACTTATATTATTAGGTTTGGTGGTTATTGTATTATTGTTTTACGTTTTTAATCGAAAATCGATTGCGAAAGAAAGTGAAACCCGAAAATTGTTAAAAGAACGTATGCAACAACCTTATAACGAACCACAAATTCAAGAAGTTGCACGAAAATCTACACCACAAATTGTACAAGCTTACGAACGATTGATTATTTTAATAGAACGTATCGATTTGCAAAAATTAGTAGTTCGCGTAGCACCTATATCGACTTTAAAGCAAGATTATGCATCGTTTTTAATTCAGAACATCGATCAGGAATATGATTTTAATATTTCGCAACAATTATATGTTTCAGAAGAAGCTTGGGCATTAATTGCAACGGCTAAACAAACAATCATACAGCAAATTTTAAAAACAAGTTTAAAAGAAGAAGTTATTAATGCTGACGACTTACAAAGAAATCTTTTGCAAAATAAAGAGGTTAATTCGGTTACCGATTTGGCAAAAAACAGATTAAAACAAGAATTTAAAAATTTGGTTTAATTTTTGATTTATCTAAATAAATTAAAAGCTAAGAAATTATGAAGAAGCTACTAACAATTTTGGGAATTGCTTTTTTAGCAAGTTGCGAATCATCAGACACCTGTAACTGTGAAGTTTTTGAAAATATTGGAACTGAAGAACAACCTCAATTAAGATACATAGGGCGTTTAGACGGCAGTTGCGATGGCGTAACAAAAGAAGAAGATAAAGTTTACCAAAGTGTAAGCTGTGATTAAAGATGTTCGGTTGAACATCTTTTTTTATTATTCCCCTATTTTTCATATATTCGCTAATCTAAAAGTAAAGATATATGAAATTTGGAATTATCCGCGAAGGTAAAACTCCACCAGACAAACGCGTTGTTTTTTCTCCACAAGAATTATTATCAGTAAAAAACACGTATCTAACCGCCACATTTAAAGTAGAAAGTTCACCAATAAGAGTATTTAAAGATGAAGAATACCAAGCATTAGGTTTCGATGTTAGCGATGATATGACCGATTGCGATGTGCTTTTTGGAGTGAAAGAAGTTCCTGTGGATCAGTTAATTCCTAACAAAACGTATTTCTTTTTTTCGCATACCATTAAAAAACAAGCGTACAACAAAAAGTTGTTACAAGCATGTTTACAGAAAAATATTCGACTAATTGACCATGAAACTCTGGTTGATAAAAACGGTACACGTTTGATTGGTTTTGGCAGATATGCCGGAATTGTTGGTGCTTACAACGCTTTTAGAGCCTTTGGAATTAAGTTTGAATTGTTCAACTTGAAAAAAGCCGAAGAATTAAAGTCGCAGCAAGATTTAATTGATCGATTAAACAGAAATTACCTACCTCCTATCAAAGTTGTTTTAACCGGTAAAGGTAAAGTTGGTTTTGGGGCGAAGGAAATTTTAGACGGCATGAAAATGAAAGAGGTTTCTATTGATAAATTCTTAACAAAAGAGTTTGATGAACCTGTATATGTGCATATTGATGTAGAAGATTATTACAGAAAAATTGATGGTAGCGAAGGATCTTTTAGCGATTTTAAAAAGAATCCATTAACTTACGAAAGCGATTTTGAAAAATTCTCTAAAGTGGCTGATATTTTTATTGCCGGACATTTTTATAAAGACGGATCGCCTAAAATATTAACTAAAGAAATGCTTAACAGTGCCCATAACAATATTAAAGTTGTGGCCGATATTTCTTGTGATATTGACGGACCAATTGATAGTACCATTCGGGTTTCTACAATT